>DASPUT010000086.1 GCA_035622735.1 Thermodesulfovibrionales bacterium
GTAATCTATATGCACGGGAAACGCCGAAAACCTCGAGGTGAAAGTCAGGTAATGCTGCTCACAGAGGATGGTTGTCGGCACGAGAACGGCGACCTGCCTCCCGTCAAATACCGCCTTGAATGCGGCGCGCATAGCAACCTCCGTCTTGCCGTAACCGACATCCCCGCAGAGCAGTCTCTCCATGGGCTTTTCGGACTCCATGTCTCTGCCGATCTCCTCGATGGCCTTGATCTGGTCCGGCGTCTCTTCATAGGGGAAAAATCCGTAAAACTCCCTATGGAGCTCCGTGTCGGCGCTGAAGACAAACCCCCGCGCTATCTCCCTTTCCGCGTAGAGTTTCAGGAGTCTCTCCGCCATCTCCCTTATCGCCTTCTTTACCCTCTCTTTCGTTCTCTGCCATGTCCTTCCGCCGAGTCTGTCGAGGTGCGGCAGAACCCCTTCTTCCGCGTTGTATTTTTTTATCTTGTTTATGTTATAAAGCGGGATATAGAGTCTGTCTCCGCCGGTATATTCGAGGACGATGAGTTCGCCTTCGCGACCTTCCGAAGCCTGTCTCTGTATGCTTACGAACCTGCCTATCCCGTGGTCCCTGTGAACAACAAAATCGCCGGGAGCGATGTCATCCATGCTCGCAAGCAGTCCCGATACCCTCGACCGCCTCAACGGCCGGTACAACGGTCTTTCGCCGAATATCTCCTTTTCCGTCAGGACTGCCAGTCCGGGAAGGAAGAAACCGGAAGAGAGACCGCCCGTCGTGACACTCACCGTGCCCTCATAACGGGCGACCTCTCCCGCTTCAAGAAGAGGGGCGATGAGGTCACCCTCGCGGAGGATCTCCCTCACCCTCTCAGCCTGCCCCGGCGAAGAGGAGACGACCATTACCCTGTTCTCTCCGGCAAGGAGTCTCAGGGCGTATGAAAGGTCGGCTAAGGTTCTTCTCTCATCGGGGAATATCCCGTGCCCCCTCAGGGAGAGCAGCCCCCCATCGAATCCTTCCCCTCCGAAAGCAAACCGTGAGAGAAGAACCCCCTCATCGGCCTTATTAGCCTGCTCGCCGGGCGGGTCGATAAGGAACTGTCTTCCCGGAAACAAGGTTCCGACCCCATTTCCGTGAGAAGGCTCGATGGCAGGTAAGAGGATAAGGGTTTCCATCCGTCCGGTAGATTTCTGTGTCTCTATTTCAAAAGGTTTTATCGCCTCTATCTCATCGCCGAAGAATTCTATTCGGATGGGGTCCTCTGATGTGGAAGGGAAGATATCGAGCAGCCATCTCTTCAGGCAGAACTCCCCTTTCTCCGCGACAATCGAGACTCGCTTGTAACCGAGTTGTTCGAGCCTCTCCCCTAGAGAGTCTCTCTCGATTCCCCGTCCTCTCGTAAAGATGATGCTGTCCTTTTCGAGGTCGTCTTTCGACCATACCGGTGCCTGCACTCCCTGAGCAGAAGTCACGAGCGATTCTCTGCTCTTCATTCCCGCGATGACCTCTGCCCTTCTGCCCGAAGACTCGGGTCCGTTTGGGTCCGGAAGGAAGGAGATGAAAGGCAGCGCGTCATCGGGACTCTTGATAATCTTCCTGAAGAAAACTATATCCCCATAGAGTCTCAGGGCCGCCTCCTCTGTCTGCTCTACCGCGACAAAGGGCTCTCCCTGCAGGGAGAGGAAAAGGGCGACCGACGAGCCCGATAGGTTGTAGATGCGTGCTGCGTCAGCCGGAATGTTGATCGAGAAACTGCGTACCATGGTCGGTATGTCCATACTCTGCTGCGCCTAAGTCTCTGCGAAAGGGGTCGGCTCTTCCTTGTCATGTCGGCCGCGGACTCAGGAGGAAATCAGCGGCAAAGCAATTTAATTTTTTCTATTATCTCTGTCGTTGATATCCCCTGAACGTAGGGGAGGCTGCGGGTTTCGGGAACGACATCCGAGCCGACGATATCCTCTTTCTTCCAGTCCCCGCCCTTCACAAGCAGATCGGGCTTCAAGAGGCGTATGAGCGCATAGGGTGTCGCTTCGTCAAAGAGGGTCACAAAGTCGACCATCTCGAGGCTCGCAACTACTTCGGCCCTCTCGGATTCCGGTATTATCGGCCTGCCTTTCTTGAGCAGCGAAACAGAACGGTCGGTATTCAGCGCTACGACGAGGAGATCCCCCAAACGTTTTGCCTCTTTCAAATACCGTATGTGGCCTGCATGGATTATGTCAAAGCAGCCGTTCGTGAAAACGATCTTTTTCCCGGAGGCCTTTGCGGCATCTACCGCATCTCGTAATGCATTCGGGTCAAGCACCCTGCCCATAAAGGAATAACCGACCTCCCGCTCAGCCCTGTCAGCGACCTTCGTGCTCCGGCATCTGACCCTCGCCCTGAGACTGACAAGCGCCATCCAGGATCATCTCCCTGGCTTTCTGAACTATCTCACGGTCACCCTTGTAACTCACCTTCTGCACGGCCTCGTCCAAGGGCACCCACTGAGCGATATCGACTTCCCAGTTGTGATCATCGGTGCTGCCGCTCAGGTATTCCAGGAGATAGAAGTGCACGGTCTTCCGGCATTTTGTATTGTCATCCTTAATGTAATACCAATAGGTGATATCGCCGACTTTGTCCAGGGCCCTGCCGGTGAGTCCGGTCTCTTCCCGCACTTCTCTCACCGCCGTCTGCTCCGGTTTCTCTCCCTTCTCGACGACCCCTTTCGGAAGGCACCAGACCGTGCCTCCTTTCACGGCCACGAGGGCCACATCAACACCGTCAGGTCTCTTCTTGAAGATCACTCCCCCGGACGATACCTGGTTCTTAATCGTAGCAGGTTTCATCACGGTACCATCCTTCTGGCGATCAATCTCATGATGTCGTTGTAAAAGGCGAGGACCATGACGGCGATAAGGATCGCCAATCCTATCCGTTGGGCGATCATCGTGACCTTGTCGCTCAAGGGTTTCCTCCTGACCGCTTCGATCCCAAAAAAGAGGAGGTGCCCTCCGTCCAAGATCGGAATGGGCAGAAGATTCAAGACACCGAGATTAACACTGATGAAGGCCATAAACATGATATAGGAAAGAAAGCCTCCGGACGCCGCTTTACCCGATTCGCTCACGATCGTTATAGGGCCGCCGATGTTCTTGGGAGACAGCTTGCCCATGACAAGCATCCGGATGGAGTCAAAAACCACGACACCCATTTTATACGTCGCGATCGCACTTTTCCCGAGGGTCTCAAGGGGTGATCGGCTCTGAATCGTCTCAAAAAATCCTCCGCCCTTTTTCCTCACTCCGATTCTCCCGATAGTTATCTTCTTGCCATCCGAACCGACCTCTTCGACCGGCCTGGGGACGACTCTCACCGACAAAACCTCGTCTCCTCTCTTCACGACAAAATTGAGGGCCTTCCCCGGATTCTTGGCAACCATGGCTACCATGTCAAACCAGGTATCGACCTCCACGTTGTCGATTTTCTTTATGACGTCGCCGGCCTTGAGCCCTGCTTCAACGGCCGGATAGCCCTCCTGTACCTCATCGATAACCGGAAGTATGTTTCCCAACACGGGCACGTTAACGGGGAAACCCATCGAAAGCACTGAAGCAAAGATGATAAAGGTCAACGCTATGTTGAAGACAGGCCCGGAAAACACGATCAGGAGTCTCTTCCATACGGACTGGAAATTGAAGGCCCTCGCCCTATCCTCTTCGCTGATCTCGTCTTCCTGCTCTTCACCGAGCATCTTCACGTACCCCCCAAGAGGCACGGAAGAGAGGAGATATTCGGTCTCGCCGTACTTTTTCCCGACAATCTTGGGCCCGAACCCGAGCGAAAACTTCAGTACCTTCACCCCCATAAGCTTCGCAAAAAGAAAGTGACCGAGCTCATGCACAAAGATGAGAATCCCTAACAGTATGATCGCAGACAGTAAGGTCATTTCACTCCTCAGTTCCGAATGGGTACCACGGGCAGAATGCGCTCTTCATCTCTCGGTCACCACAAGATTACGCGTCCCGTATCAACTCCTTCGCCTTCTCCCGTGCCCACCGGTCGGCTTCGATGACCGAATCGATGCCTTCGGCACGCACGGTCTTGTGGGACTGCATGGTCTTTTCAATTATAGCAGGGATTTCGTTAAAAAATATTCCCTTTTCGAGAAAAGCCGACACCGCAATCTCATTGGCGGCATTCAGGACCGCGGGCATTGTTCCGCCCTCTTTCAGGGCATCATAGGCGAGAAGGAGGCAGGGAAAGCTCTCCGTATCCGGTCTCTGGAAGGTGAGATTCCCGATGACATCGAGTTCAAGGCGGTCGACTGCGTCGTCAAGCCTCTCGGGATAGGAAAGGGCATAGGCTATCGGTCCCCGCATGTCCGGCCGGGATACTTGAGCCAGCATGCTCCCGTCAGTGAACTCCACGAGTGAATGCACGATGGACTGGGGATGGATGAGGACATCGATGCGCTCGGCGGGAAGCCCGAAGAGATGGTATGCCTCGATCACCTCAAGCCCCTTGTTCATGAGGGTCGCGGAATCGATCGTGATCTTCCTTCCCATCGTCCAATTGGGGTGTTTCAGGGCATCCTCCGGCACGACATCCTTCAGGTAATTTGCCTTCTTCCCGATAAAAGGGCCGCCGGAGGCGGTAAGGATTATCCTCCTCATGCCTTTCGAATCGTGACCATGTGCGCACTGAAAGACAGCACTGTGCTCGCTGTCAACGGGAAGTATCGGCACTCCCGCTCTCCGGGCCGCCCTCATGACGATCTCTCCGGCCGAAACGAGTGCCTCCTTGTTTGCGAGACCGACCGGCTTGCCTGACTGAATGGCCTCGACCGTCGGGATCATGCCGCTGAACCCGACCATCGCGGACAACACAAAATCAGAGTCCTGAAACGCCGCCACGGCCCTTACACCTTCGTCACCCGCATAAATGGTCGGTTTCTTGCCGAGCCGCCTCTTCAGCTCCAAGGCAGCCCCTTCATCTGCCACGGCAACAACCGACGGGGAGAAGGTCTTCACTTGTTCTTCCAGGAGATCGACATTACTTCCGGCTGCAAGGCCTGCCACGCTGAACCTGTCTCTATGCCCTGCGATCACGTCCAGGGCACTCCTTCCTATCGATCCCGTCGAGCCGAGGATGACGATCCTTTTCATGTGAGCAACCCGAACGCCCGTGATATCCAGTAGAGTACAGGTCCCGCAAAAAGAACACCGTCGATCTTATCGAGGATACCCCCGTGGCCGGGGACGATACTGCCCGAATCCTTGACGCCGGCATCTCGCTTGAACATCGACTCAACAAGGTCGCCCACGATCGTCGTGGCGCCGATGAGGAACCCTGCAGCAGTCGATTTCCAGGAGCTCATGGCAGGGAGGAAGGCGAGCTTGAGAAGCCACCCGGCTCCGGCCCCGCCCGCCAGCGAACCGAATGCACCCGCAACAGTCTTGTTGGGGCTGACCTCCGGATACAATTTAGTTTTTCCGAAGGTCTTTCCGATATAGAAGGCGAGGCTGTCGGCTGCCCATACAGAGCCGAAGAGAAAGACTATCCACTCAGGTCCACCGGTCCGCAGAAAGAGCTGAAAACCGAGCGAACACGGGATATAGAGCAGGGCCACGAGAACCGGAGCCATATCGTGAAGGGAAGACGACGGGTCCCGCCTCCCTACGAGTCTCATAGTCGAGATTACGAGAAAGGCGGCGAAAAGAGCATGGGGCAGGAGATCCCTCGAAACGTGCAGGGCTGCGAGTACAGCAATTCCTCCCGCAATTCCGGCAATCTTCACCATTCCGCGAACACCGTACATCGCATAAAATTCAGCCTGCGCGACGACAGACACGAGGAGTATGAGGAAAAAGAAATAGTCCTGTGGGAGTTTCGTGACGTAGAGATAGAGAAGGGGAAGCACGATGACTGCGACAAGCAGCCTTTTCCCGTGCATCTTAGAGGCCTGCCTTTACCGGAACAATCCCGAATCTTCTCTCCCGCATCTGGTAGTCGTGAAGGGCAAGGAAAAATTCTTCCCGCGTAAAATCCGGCCACAGGGTATCGGTAAAATAAAACTCCGCATACGCAGCCTGCCAAAGCAGAAAATTGCTGATGCGTTTTTCACCGCTCGACCGAATGATGAGATCCGGCGCGGCGATACCCGCCGTATCAAGACGGGACTCAAAGTATTCCTCGGTGACGTCCTCAGGCCTGACCTGCGCGCCGACTATCCCCCTCACGGCACGGATAATCTCGTTCCTTCCCCCGTAGCTCAGGGCAAGGACGAGCTTCATCCCCTTGTTTCCCGAAGACCTTTCCGTAATAGTCTGTAAGAGCCCCCTGATATTCTCGGGCAACCGCCAGGTCTCCCCGATGGTTCTGAAGACGATGCCCCTCCTGACCAGATCATGAAACTCCTTCTTCAGGGAGATCTCAAGGAGCTTCATGAGTGTCGATACCTCATCGTTCGGCCTCTGCCAGTTTTCGATGGAAAAGGCATAGAGGGTGAGGGTGTTCACCCCGATCTCCGCTGCTGCGGCTATGACCTCTCTGGCCCTTTCCGCGCCCCTCTTGTGCCCCTCGATCCTCGAGAGACCCCGCATCTCGGCCCATCTCCCGTTGCCGTCCATAATGACGGCCACATGTTCAGGGATTCTGCCGGAGAGTAACACGATTTCCTCCTCTCACCTTCCCGTGAGGGAATAGATGTAGAGCATGCTGCCCATAGGATTTTCCCCCTTCAGGATATTCTCAGTCTTTATGCCGAACAGGGGTTTGCTCATGACAATCAACCAGTCGCCGGAAATGGCATAATCGAGAATGGACCCTGATATGCTGTCCACAAGGGTCCTTTCATCCATCGAGAGACCTGTCCAGAAAAGGGTCTTCACCTGGGAGCTCTTATAGCCGAGTCCCTTTACCATATTTGCGAGCGGAATCCTCTTCACTACGAGAGCCTCCTTGTTCCTGAAAAGGAGTCTGTCCTTTACACTCCAGACGCCCCTATTTATCATTACCTTGTCCAGCGCCGTGGTGGAATCCAGCTTCTTGAACGTCTGCTGCAAACCGAAATCTTCCTTGCTGTTCCAGACCTTCAACCCTTCAGCGTTGTACAGATTCAGATGACCTCCGTCATCATAGGCAAGGATGTAGCGCATTCCGTCCAAACTGTCAATGGGCGCGAAGTCATAGATATTAACGCCCTGCGGAAGCTTCACCTCACCGTCCTTCTTGAGTTCGCCCCGCTCATATTTCATGATCATGACAGGCCCCTGGTATCCACCACCACTCCTGTATTCCTGAGCGATGAGACTGTTATTCAGTCTTCTCAGAAAGAGATTCCCCTTCCAGAGCAGGGAGAACTGCCCATCCTCGAATCCGTAAATATAAGAGACCAGATTGCCCTCCGTGATAGCGGGATCAGCACGATCGACCGTAGAATCCACTTTCCAACCGCGCAGAGACGTGACAATTATTTCGTCCTTTCCGTCGCCATTGACATCCATGGTGTCGAGCCACAGGTATTCATCGGAGACGTTTCCCTTGATTTCATAAAGGTTCTGGAGACTCGTTCCCGGCGCGTATACCCGTATATCCCTGCCGTTTGTGATGATCAGTTCGCGGTTCCCGTCACCGTTGACATCACCTGCGGCCACGAGTCCTCCCGTGAAAGGGAGGCTGAAGAAGAGCAGGGTGTCGCTTCCGGCAGAGAGCGGTGCGAACACGGTCTCGTCCCCCAGGTGAAGTTCCTTCGACTGGACGCTATCAACGATCACCTCGGCGTCCGAGATCTTGACCGAATCATCGACCCATAGGAGCCTCTGAGTGATCACCGTATCTCTGCCCTTTTCACCGGCCCTGAGGATGAGGGCCACGCGGGCACCCTTCTTTTTCGCCTCCGCGAGGACGACGGAATCATCGCCGTAATCGAGGGATGTATCAAGGAGTTCGAGTCTGCCGCTCTCCTTCAGCATGCGGTAATAATGTTCGGCCAGCACCCAGTCAACGGACCTGTCCTGATAAAAGAGCACCTTCTCCTTCGTCTCCGATATCCTCACGATATCACCGACCCTGACATCCCCCTTCGTAATCTCGAGGGTCGAAGCCTCGGGGCCGACGTCTTTCACCGTGGCGGTCCCGACAAACGCCTCCATCGTCCCGATAGGCTCCTTTGTCACCGGATGCAAAAAGGGCTCCCCCCCTCTCAGAACGGAAAACCTCATGCCTCTTCTCACTCCCGACTTCTCTCCGAGGTCGGAAGAGAGCGTACTCCCCTCAACAGACACGATCCTGCCCTTCAACGGCTTAAAATAGGAGAGCGTCTCCTCCTTCAATTTCTCAAAAGGGTCCTGAGCCGATGCCAGACCGGCAAGAACGAGCAGGAAGAAAAGGACCAGAATCGAAATGTTTGTTTTCCCGATGCCGCTCCTCTCCGGACCTCTGCAAGTCCGGCGACGGGCTGCAGAAATACCCTGAGACTCTCTAATCTTCAGAAGGAAGAACCTCCCGTACGTTGCGTGCATTCATGACCTGAATAAATTTGTTTATTATACCACATCGGCCGGGCAAATACGGTAAGAGACGACGATGTCTGAACGCGTCCCCTTTGAACGGTATGCTGCAGGCTGACGGGAAAAGAGGTATAATACTTACGCTATGAAAATGGGTGAGGCCCTGATCAAGGAAGGTCTCATAACAAGGGAGCAGCTGACCCGCGCCCTTGAAAGACAGGTGATGTTCGGGGGCAGGATCGGCACAAACCTCATAGAACTCAGGTTCCTTCAGGAAGAGGAGCTCGCAAAGTTTCTCGGCAGATATTTCAGGGCTCCGGCGGTGCAACCCGAAATGCTTGCGTCGATATCGGAAGAGGTGCTGAATTCCCTCGACAGGTCGCTTATCGAAAAATACAAAATTCTCCCCTTTTGGAAGGAGCGCAAGAGGTTATCTGCCGCGATGATGAACCCGGCCGATATCAAGACCGTGGATGAACTGAGGTTCGTCACGGGCTACGATATCATCCCCTATGTCATCACCGAAAAGAGGCTCTTTTTTGCGCTCGAGAAATATTACGGGATAAAACGCGAACTGCGATACATCAGTTTAACCGATCCGTTCGACCCTGAGGCCGCAAAGGAGGAGCCGGATTCTATCGAGAGCATTAAGGAATCCTTCGAAAAGGTGAACGAGACGGAAGAGGTGGCGGGCATACTCCTCAAAGAGGCATACAGGACGGCAAAGAGAGTTGCCGTCTTCATCATGAAGGGGGGAAAGATCGTCGGCTGGAAGGCGAGGGGCCTCAGCGTTGACGCATTTCAGACAACGGGAGAGGGGGTATCGATCTTCTCCGAAGTCCTCAGGACCCGAAGCTATTACCGGGGACCTGTCCTTTCAGTCAACGGCAACGAAACGTTGATAGCGATTCTCTCAGGTACCCCGCAGGACGTCCTCCTCATGCCTATCACGGTAAGGGAGAAAGTAGTCGCCCTCCTCTATGCCGACAATGGAAACAACGCGGTTCTCAATGCAAATATCGGTTACCTGTCAAGGCTCGCGTCCATGGCTGCAGTCGCTTTCGAGATCATCATATTGAGAAAGAGGATTCGGGAACTGTAAGGGATATCTGCCGCGTTGCTCGTAAAAGGTTCATGGTCTGCCTCCGCAGATGTAACCCCTTGCGTCGCTTTCTCCGGCAATCAACTGACTCCATCTTCCTCAAGGAAAAGGCGAAGTCCATGAATCTACCCCGATAAACCCCGATCTGACGGCATCGGTAGGGGATCTCCCTTCTGAGCAGCCGGCGCCTCGTATGGATAATCGTCGAGAACACTCACAAGGAATTCGGCAGTTTCCCCAGCAGACTCTCTTTGAGCTATACTATAAACAACCGTATGTTGAAGAATTTTTTCTTGAATCTGTCCTTGAACAAGAAGCTCGTCCTCATGATGCTCTTCATGAGCTTCATCCTTCTCTCGATCCTCATGTTCCTCTCCTGGCAATCGGAAAAAGCGCTGCTGACCGAAATGGGAAACCAGACGGCTGAATTATCGAAGGCGATACAGGTCGGTGTTGAGGAGGTTACCGGAAGCGGCTCGACTGACCAGACCAGACTCGCCTCGTATCTGAAGAGTCTCAATTCAAAAGGCATAAACGAGATCTCCATCATCAGCAACACAGACGAGATCATAGCGAGCACGAACCCTACGAAGGTCGGGTCGGCCCTGAGTCCGAAGAAGAAGGAATTGATCATCAAGGCAGAACTGGGCGACCCTGTTTCTACGGAGGGAAAGGCTTACAATGTCATTGTACCGGTTATCGCGGGTGAGGCCCATTACGGGTATATCCATCTGAAGATTAACGCCGATGACGTCTCGGAACTGCTCAAACATAATATGATGAAGAGGATCTTCGCAGCCCTCCTCGTTTTCGGGATCGGTATCGGAATCGCCATCTTCCTCTCTATCCGTTATACGGAGCCGATACATAGCGTTGTGAACGCTGCGAGGAAGGTGGCCGCCGGTGACTTTAACCAGAACCTCCCCGTGGACAGAAAAGACGAGATAGGGGAGCTTACCGAAAGCTTTAACTTTCTTGTGCAGCGACTGCGTGAAAACAAACTCCTCGAGGAACGACTGCGCGAAGCTGAGCACCTTTCAGCGGTCGGGCAGCTATCGAGGAGCATCGCCCATGAGATACGGAACCCCCTGAACTTCATTAGTCTCAGCATCGATCATATCAGGCAGAAGTATCGACCCGGCGGGGAAGAGGCGGCTGACTTTGAGGCGCTCGTATCGAGTATCAAGGAAGAGATACACCGTCTGAACAGACTCGTAAGCGATTTCCTTGATTACGGCAAACCCCTGAAACTTAATATGCGTCATGTGTCGATCGACGGGATGCTCGGCGATGTCGTGAAGATCATCAGGGCAAAGGCCGACTCTGAAAAGGTCTCCGTGAAGGAAGAATATGCCTTCTTGCCCGAAATCACCGTAGACCCTGAACTCATGAAGACATGCATCCTGAACGTCGTCATGAACGCCTTTCAGGCGATGCCGGATGGCGGCACCCTCACCCTGAAAACGGAGAGGGACGATTCTCGATTTGTGCTCGCCATAGGCGATACCGGCCAGGGGGTCTCGAAAGAAAACCGTTCGAGGCTCTTCGAGCCGTTTTTTACAACAAAGGATTCCGGCCTCGGTCTCGGCCTTGCCACAACAAAACGCATCGTCGAAGAGCACGGGGGCAAGATAGATTTTTATACCACGGAAGGGGTCGGAAGCAGCATCGTCATCAGTTTGCCGTTAACCTGAACGTCCGTTTAAGAGGAGAATAACCCATGGCAGTCGTCCTTGTCGTAGACGATGAACCTCTACAGAGGAATATCCTCAAGACGATCCTCTCCGAAGAGGGATACGAGGCCCACGTGGCGTCGTCCGGCGAGGAGGCATTGAAGATTGCGAAGGCCTACAATCCCGATCTCGTACTGACGGACCTCAAGATGGACGGCATGGACGGCATCGAACTCATGAACAGAATAAAATCCCTGAAACATCCCCCTGAAGTAGTCCTCATGACCGCCTTCGGGACCATAGCCTCGTCCGTTGAAGCCATGAGGAAAGGCGCCTATGATTATCTCACAAAGCCCCTTGACAAAGATGATGTCCTCTTGACCGTCAAACGCGCGCTGGAGAGGACCGAACTCCTCCGGGAAAACCAGGAGCTCCAACTCGCGCTCTATGACCGGTTCAGGATCGAGAGGATCATCGGGAATTCAAAGGTCATGGGAGAGGTGATTCACACCGTCAGAAAGGTTCACCACTCTCCGGTGACGGTCCTGATCCTCGGCGAGAGCGGCACGGGCAAGGAGCTTATCGCACGGGCACTACATTATAACAGCCCCCGGGCCACGAAGCCCTTTACCGCCATCAATTGCGCCGCGATCCCGGAAAATCTCCTCGAGAGCGAACTCTTCGGCTATGAGCCGGGATCCTTCACTGGTGCGACATCACGGAAGATCGGTCTCTTCGAGGCGACGAGCAGCGGCACCCTCTTTCTCGACGAGGTCGGCGACCTGCCGCCCATGACGCAAGCAAAGATTCTCAGGGTCCTCCAGGAAAAGGAGATACGGCGCCTCGGCGGAAGGGAGCCGATCAAGGTCGATGTAAGAATAATCGCTGCGACGAATAAGGATATCGAGAAGGAGATGAAAACCGGGAAATTCAGGGAAGACCTCTATTACCGGCTGCGGGTCGTCACCATAGAACTCCCCCCCCTGAGAGAGCGGAGAGAAGACATACCCGATCTGGTCTCTTTCTTTCTGAAACGTTACAACAACGAGTTCGGCAAGCGGCTGAGAGGAGTTGACGAAACTGCTCTGAAGGCCCTTGTCGAATATCACTGGCCCGGCAATGTGAGACAGCTCGAGTCTGTTATCGAGAGGGCTGTCCTCATGAGTGAGTCGGATACGATAGCGCTGAAGGACATCAAGAGTGAGCTGCGGTCTTCGCAGCATCAGGACCTCTTCGATATGGACATCCCTGAAGAGGGCATCGATTTTGAGGAACTGGAAAAGGAACTCTTGAAGAAGGCTATGCAGAAGGCAAATAACGTCGCAGCAAAAGCGGCAAGGCTCCTCGGTATGAGCTATAAGACCTTTTGGTACCGATGGGAAAAATTCAATCTCGAAGTTTCTTCCCTAAAAAAGGAAGACTCTCCCTAAAAAGGGAAACACGAAGGTCCATCCATTCCGCAAAAGGGGAGCGAACCGGTAACTCCCCAATTTTACATTATTAATTTTTATCTGCTCCTTCACGCGTTCTGGCATGGATTTTGATAAATACTATGTAGCAATGAATATATGAAAGGAGGTGATTTTATGAAAAAGGTACTAGCGATTATCGTTTCAGTTCTCTTTGTTCTGTCCGTTGCGGGGCTCGCCTTCGCAGCAGACCAGAAGGCAGCTCCTTCGCCTGCTCCTGCAGAGAAGAAGGAGATGTCTCCTGCCAAGACAGAGGCCGCTCCCGCAGCTGAGAAGAAGGCTCCTGCAAAGGTAAAGCAGGTTACCGGAGAGGTTGCTGCAGTTGATGCAGCCGCGAAGACCCTCACGGTGAAGGCCAAGAAGGGTGATGTCATGCTTTCAGCGGATGACAAGACCAAGTTCGGCAAAGGGAAGACTATCGCCGACATAAAGGTAGGCGATAAGGTCACGGTTAAGTATGCAGAGATGGACGGCAAGATGGTAGCGAAGAGCGTCACGGCTAAAGCAGCCAAGGCGGAGAAGAAAGAAGCCGCCCCTGCAGAGAAGAAAGAGACAAAACCTGCTCCTGCGAAGTAGTTCTTTTTTTGACAGAGAGGCACTGATACCTTCAGTGCCTCTTTTGTTTTTTATCGACTTTCCTCCATGAAGACTCGTAACAGGATATCCGTTTCGTATATAATATTTTTTTATTCGCCCGAATCGGGACGACAAAGATAACGGAGGACTTCTATGGCGCGTTTTGAGTTTGCTGACAGGGTAAGGAATCTTCCGCCCTACCTCTTTGCAGCCATCGACAAGATGAAGCAGGAGGCCTTATCTCGGGGTGTGGACCTCATCGACCTCAGCATAGGTGACCCCGATATTCCGACGCCTGATCATATCGTGAGGGCGATGAAATCTGCTGTTGAAAAACCCGCACACCACCGGTACCCGTCATACGAGGGGATGCTCTCATTCCGAGAGGCTGTAGCAAACTGGTACCATAGAAGGTTCAAAGTCGCCCTTGACCCGCAGAGTGAAGTCCTCTCACTCATCGGTTCAAAAGAGGGCATCGGGCACATCCCCCTCGCCTTCGTGAACCCAGGGGATGTCGTCCTTGTTCCTTCTCCCGGTTACCCTGTATATCCTGTAGGCACCCTTTTCGCGGGCGGCCAAAGTTATCTCATGCCCCTCGTCGAGAGAAACAACTACCTGCCGGATCTTTCGTCCATTCCCGGAGACGTATTAAGAAAGGCGCGGTTGATGTTTCTCAATTACCCGAATAATCCTACCTCCGCCGGGGCGGACAGGAGATTTTACCGGGAAGCGATCGAAGTCGCCGAAAAGCACGACATCATAGTCTGTCACGATGCCGCATACTCAGAAATATACTATGACGGCAGGAGACCGATGAGTTTTCTGGAGGTAGATGGGGCAAAGGAGGTGGGAATCGAATTCCATTCGCTCTCCAAGACCTACAACATGACCGGCTGGAGGATCGGTTTTGCCGTCGGAAACAGCAATGTTCTCGCAGGGCTCGGCAAGATAAAGACGAATCTCGATTCCGGGGTCTTTCAGGCTGTCCAGGAGACCGCTATCGTGGCTCTCGGAACGGAAGATGATAGGCTTTCAGAAATACGGCATATCTATCAGGCACGGAGGGATGCACTTTACGAAGGATTGAAGAATCTCGGATTCCATCTCGTCAAACCGGAGGCGACATTCTACCTCTGGTCAAACGTGCCCGCTGCTTTCGATTCCTCTCGATTCGTCACGCATATCCTGAAAGAGGCAGGCGTACTCGCGACGCCGGGGAATGGATTCGGCAGCCCGGGTGAGGGATATGTGAGGTTCGCCCTCACCGTTCCTGTTGAGAGAATCAAAGAAGCGGTGCAGCGGATCGGAAAGGTCCTTTGAGAAAGCGGCAAGGGCGCCGCGATACGGGGCTCTTCAACGCCGCTGCCTTTCGAAATGAAACCTTCGGCCTTTAATCAATGCCTATCGCCTATATCGGCATAGGTTCAAATCTCGGAGATAGAGAGGAAAACTGCCTCAGGGCAATCGACCGTCTATCAAGAGAGGGAATAACCGTCAAGAAACGATCGTCCCTGTACGAGACAGAGCCATGGGGTCTGAAAGACCAGCCCAAGTTTATCAACGCGGCTGTCGAAATAGAGACCGAGCGGGAGCCAGAGGAACTTCTCGAGACACTGAAGAAGATAGAGAACGACTTTGGAAAACAAGCCCCCTCCGCAAAATGGGGTCCCCGTGTCATTGACCTCGATATCCTTTTCTACGATGATCGCATCATACATAACACCGATCTGGAAGTTCCCCACCCCCATCTGCACGAGCGGGATTTCGTCCTGAAGCCCCTCTCAGAAATAGCCCCCCAAAAGATCCATCCCCTCCTAAAGAAGACCTTGGCAGAGCTTTTGACTGAGCTGGACAACGAATGAACCGGCCGGGTTTTCCTGGGAGGTCTGGGGATAGGGAACTATCTCACCTCTGCGAATGAGACTTCCGACCCTGCTTCAAGATAATGGGATCCTTTCTTCACCCAGAGTATCTTTGCCTTCTGTCCGCTCAAATCGGGCAGGGCGTGCTTAGTTATGGTTATGATCTGTCCCTGTTGCACCGATGTCTCGGTGAGGAAACCAAAACCTTCAGGGGAAACGTTCAGCGTGATCCCTGCAAAGATTTCCTTCGATCTCTCATCAATGTAGAATTGGAAATTCGCAAGAATCTCGTGGCGAGCACTTCTTCTTTTCTTTGTTTCCACGGTCGCCTCCTGACCCCCAAGAAGAAAAGGGGAACCTTATCCGGAGATTTCCTCGTCATCCTCCCGATTCATGCAGGGGAAATACGCCTGGGCTTCGAGTTGCGCGAGGCCGATCTTACGTGGCGCCCCGGCGAATGCTTTAGGCTTCCCCGACCCTCATAGGGGGCTTGCTCACCACACCCGGCACGTCGGGCCCCTTTACACTTAGTGTTCCCTCGACCTCGAAACCCAGGGCGATCTTCCCTTTCTCACGTCATCCTTCTCCTTCCTTAGATACACTCTGTACCGAGGCAGCCGGGAAGTCAATCCTACCTGGGTAGGGGGTGCCAGATGGGACGCCGCCAATGATGTTTATGTGCAATCTCCATCCGGCAAAAAAAAGGCCTGTGAATTCACAGGCCCGATCTTCGCAGGAAGACGTCTTATTTTTTCTTCTTTGGCGCCGGTGCAGCCTTCGGTGCTTCACCCGGCTGCTGAGCCGCAGTCCAGTTGTTCAGGTCATGAGCGATGTTGTGGCACTCGCCGCATGAAGGGAACTTCCTCATAATGCCTGCCGGATGAGGCGAGCCATGGCAATTCTGGCACTGCGGCACCATCTTGTGCTTCTCCTGATGACAGAACGCGCATGCGAAGGCCGCGTGCTTTGTCTTACTGGCAGTCAGGAGGTCATAGGCCTTTTGGTGGCATGCACCGCAATCCTTTGACGGCACATCGGCGGCGTAGGTCACGGCCTTCGGCATATGTGCCTTGTGGCATTTCTTACATTCTGCCGCGGTCATCTCCGCAGAATGCGGCTTGTGGCACTGCAGGCACTGCGGGACTTTGCGGTGGACGCTGTGACAGGTCGAACAGTCAAGGGCGGTATGCTTGCTCTTGTTTTCCCTCAACTGGGCTATCTGCGGCGTATGGCAGGTGACACAGGCATCCGTCACCTTACCGGTAAAAGTAATGTTCAGGGGAGTATGGGGGTTCTTGTGGCAACCGAGACAGCCTTTAAGTTCGAAGTGGGGCTTTCCCATATGGCAATCGTTGCACTGGGGAATCGGTTTCTTAACGGTCGGGGGATGGCCGATATGACAGCCTGTACAGCCGACTTCCTTGTGCTTTCCTCCGGCCGCGGCAAGATCGGCCGGTGGTGCATCATGACATTTCGAACACTCTTCATTTGTCAAAGCCGGCTTTGTCTGGGCCGGCGACATGCCGGAATAGGTGAGTACCGTCGCCATGAGCACGACCAGTAACATCAGAGCCGCGAGACTACCGCTTTTCATTGATTTCATCTTCCCTCCTTCGTTGTTCATCATTGCGATATCTTGCCCCTTTGCTGCCGAGTTTCCTTTGATGCTTCCTTCTGCTGCACTGCAGGCCAGTTGTCCAGATCATGAGCGATCTTGTGGCAGTCCCCGCAGATCGGGAACTTCACCATGAGGCCTGCCGGGTGGGGTGAGCCGTGACAACCCTGGCATTTCGGTATCATCCTGTGCTTTTCCTTATGGCAGAAGGCACATCCCAGGCTGGCATGTTTTGCTCCGCTCGCGCTGAGGAGGTCCAGGGATTGCCTATGGCATGCCCCGCAGTCTTTTGAAGTGGTGTCAGCCGCAAAGGTCACAAGGTTCGGGCTGTGCGCCTTGTGGCATTTCTTGCAGTCGGCTACGACCATTTCCGCCGAGTGCGGCTTGTGGCACTGTGTGCACTGAGGAAATTTGCGGTGAACACTGTGGCAGGTGGAACACTCAATGGCACTATGCCTGCTTCTGTTGTTCTTGAGTTCATCAACCTGCGCTGAATGGCAGGTGACACAGGTACCCTTGATGTCCGTAAAGGAAATGTTCAAGGGCGTGTGAGGATTTCTGTGGCAACCGAGACAGCCTTCAAGTTCGAAGTGAGCCTTCCTCGTCTTCAGATGGCATCTGTTGCAATTCTGGATCGCCTTTGTCGCGGTCGGCGGATGGCCCAGATGACATCCGATACACGGGACGGCCCTGTGCTTTCCTCCGGCGGTCTTTATCTCATCTGCCGCAGCTGCATGACAATCCTTGCAGCCCTCCTTCTTTTGCTCCGTCTGGGCCGAAGCCATGCCGGAGCAAACAAGGAACAATGCGATACTCAGGACCAACGCCCCTGCAGTCACAAGACCGCGGATCCTCGATGCCGCCTTTCTCCCCTCGTTAAGAGAAATTCCTAGATCACCCCCTGTCTATCCTGTCTCACTGATAGGGCCCACTTACCGCGAAAATCACCGTGATTATGCCATAGTTCCGCAAGCGAGTCAACAGTCAGGGGGGACTCAGAGAGGACCTCTGGTCACCGCCGTTCTTCATTCTCGCGTGCAGTAAGGTGTAACTCTTCCAATGGTCATCTGCGTTTTTCGAAGCAGCAGTTTTCGGCTTGCGTGTGCTTACTGACAGAAGAGAGACAGACGAGAGAGGTCTACGCCTTGCCGACGAATTCCCCGAAACCCTTCAGGATTTTCAGACCTAACTCCTGACTCTTTTCCGGATGGAACTGTGTCGCAAAGACATTGTCCTTCCAGACCATGGAGGTAAAGTCGCCTCCATAATCCGACGTTGCAGCGATGATGTCCTGGCTCTGAGGAACGACATAAAAGGAATGGACAAAATAGAAGTAGCCTTCATCGGGAATACCGTCGAAAATCGGGGGCCTCCGCACTATCTTCACGCTGTTCCAGCCCATGTGAGGCACTTTCAGCTCCGACTGAGGAAACCTCACTACCTTGCCCCTGAAGAGGTCGAGGCCCTTACAGACGCCGAATTCCTCCGACTCGCTGAAGAGTACCTGGAGCCCAAGACAGATACCGAGGAACGGTTTGCCTTTCCGGATTCCTGTGATGATCGAATCCGTGAGATTAGCATCGGTAAGGTTCCTGATGCAGTCTCTGAAGGCACCGACACCAGGAAGGACAATCCCCTTCGCATCATCGACGGATGCAGGGTCGGAGACGACCCTCGCATCAACGCCTACCTTCAGGAACCCCTTCTCGACGCTCCTGAGGTTACCCATACCATAATCAACAATGGCTATCATCTTCCCTCTTTTTTCAGTTATATTCTACCAGAGATGAGCTTACCGTTTCCTGGCACGCCGTTATGGCCAGGAGAAGAAACTCCATAGCGACGTTCATGGGAAGCCGCGGCGTTTGAATGAGAGAAAGGGAGGCTCCGGAGCGACGTGGAGAGAGGCCGTCATCGAGTACGAGAAATCGCTGTCGGTTTGTAATGGCGGCGGAAGAGCAGTATGATAGAAGAGAAGATTCAGGAAGAGATTCAGGACAAAGGGGAAGGACCGTGACGGGATGGTGACTTTAGAGGATATTCGTGATGCAGCTGCCAGGATCGGTTCCTTTGTCCATAAGACCCCTCTCATGTATTCGAGATCTCTCAGTGAAATGACCGGAACCGAGGTTTATCTCAAGGCGGAAAATCTTCAAAAAACGGGTTCATTCAAAGTTCGAGGTGCTTTCAATCGTCTCATTCAGAGCGAATGCGGAAGAATAATAGCAGCCTCCATGGGAAACCATGCCCAGGGCCTGGCCTATGCCGCAGGCAGACTCGGCATCCAGGCAAAGATCGTCATGCCGGTCACCGCCTCCCTCGCAAAGGAAGAGGCGACAAAGGGATATGGAGCTGAGGTTGTGCTTCACGGGGAAAGTTTCCGGGGCGCTCTCGATTACGCCCTTTCTCAGAAAGATTATCTCTTCATCCATGCCTTTGACGATGAAGGTGTCATCGCAGGTCAGGGGACCATCGGTCTCGAGATCATGGAAGAACTACAGGGGATTGACGTTGTACTCGTCCCCGTCGGCGGTGGCGGATTAATCTCGGGCATCGCTATGGCCGTCAGGGGCGTTTCCCCCGCGACAGAGGTAATCGGCGTCCAGTCCGAATCAGTACCTGCTGCGTCGGCATCCTTCAGCAAAAAAGAGATTACGGAGATACCCCCGTCGTCGACAATCGCCGACGGGATAGCGGTCGGCAGAGTCGGCGAGAAGACTTTTGCGATCATCGAACACTACGTTGATGATATGATCGTCGTCAGTGAAGACTCTATCGCGATGGCGATCCTCTTTTTTCTCGAGCGAAAAAAACTCGTTGTTGAAGGCGCAGGAGCGGTCCCTCTCGCGGCCCTATTGGAAAACAGGGAGAGATTCAGGGGCAGACGCATTGTCCTCGTAGTGAGCGGCGGAAATATCGATTTTACCCTGATAGACAGGATAATCCATAAAGGGCTCATAGCGAGCGGGAGGATCAGGGTCTTTGAGGTCATTGTCGATGATATACCGGGAACGCTCCATGCGCTGACCGGCGTTATCGCGTCCCATAGGGGAAATATCCTCGACGTCGCTCACGAAAGATTCACTGCCAAGTTGCCGGTGGGAAGGACGAGTCTGATCTTCACGATCGAAACGCGCGGGAAAACCCATGGGGAAGAGATTCTTTCAGACCTTGTCGGACGGGGTTTTCCGGTGAAGCAGAAGCTGTAGGTGCGAAGGCACGCTGTCGACTCCCGGGGCCTAATGCCCTTTCTTGAAGTGTATGATCTTCTTGAGGATACGCCTGAGTTTGCCTTCCTGTCGTATCGGATGCAGTGACGGATAGATAGTGATCCGACCATCTTTGGTTACCTCGTAACTCTTGTTCTCTCTATTCATCACGCTTCCGGGTGAGCGCTCGTTTCCTTTCACCGGCACCTCCATGAGAAGCACCGGCTCCCGTCTCATCGCAGAAGAGGAATGCAGCGAAATTTGGGCAGAGCCTGTAGCAATCGCTAAAGCAGTACGTCTCCATCCTGTCTATGCCCGGCACATACAACGTCTCAGATGCAGCGCATACTCCGATATAGCCGACCTTATAATAGGGACAACTCACTGCATTTTCCTTCGTTCTATTTTACTTTGTGGTTTCATTCCGATTTATCAGCAGAAGTCTGATTTTTTTGTCGGACATTTTCTCTATCCCCTATCGGTTTTTGTCTTACAGGTTTCCTGCTCGCGAGTGGAAGGTCTAATCACGGGAGGCTCACCCCATGAAATCATAGGAGGTTCTCGAAAATCTCTTTTACCCTCAGTCTCCGTTCTTTCAAGTTCCTGAAAAATTCCTTGCCGTCCCTGAATCCAATGACGTCGACGGCAAAGGAGACGACATCGGAGTCTTCCTTCAGGATCGGCTCATTGATCAATCTCTGGAGGGTTTCGAGGGTTCTGTAAAACATGTAGGTTTCCCTCATGAAACCGAGCGTATCCTTATCGATTACCCTGCTCGTGCCGAGTCGCCGTATTCCGTCGAGCGTGCGCTGCACCATGAGTTCCTCATGGTCGTGAAGATGGAGAAGCTGCAGGTATTGTACGGTGAATTCGAGCTCTTCAAGACCGCCCGGACCGAGCTTTATGTCAAATCCCTCCGCCTCTTTCGAGAGTACCCTCTGAATCCTGCCCCTCATCCCCTTGATGTCCTGGGGGGAAATCCCCGCACCTTTCTCCCTTAAGACTGTTCTCTTCATATCCATGAAGAGACATCCTGTGGCGCTGTCTCCGGCAACAGGTCTCGCCTTGAGAAGGGCCTGGAACTCCCAGAAATGTGCTGCCTTGAAGTAATAATCCCTGAACGCTGCTATGCTCGAAACGAGGGGGCCCTTTGAACCCTCGGGCCGTAGCCGTGCATCAACGCTGTAGGCCATTCCGTCCTGCGTGTAGGAGATGAGAAGTCTGATCAGTCTTTCCGCCGTTTTCACGTGAGTTTCCGCGACATCGGAACGGCATACAAAAATCAGATCGAGGTCGGAATTGAAGGTGAGCTCCCTTCCGCCTGACTTTCCTAATGCGATAACGGCCAGGCCGTCTGCCCCGGTTAAGGCATCGATTGAGACAGAAACGATCGCCTCCGCAATCTTGGAGAGCTCCCTGATGAGACGGACGATGTCAATCTTCCTGTCCAGAAACATGATACCGAGTCCTATCTCGCCCATCTGCTTGAAGACCCGTACGGACTCTGCAAGAGACCTGCCGGACAAAATCATCCCCCCCAGTTCTTTCTTCAGAGAGAGAAGAGACTTCTTCGTAAACATCTCCTGCCCGAGGAACTCGAGGTATTCCTTACGTTTTGTTATCATCTTCGCCAGATACTCACTCCGGGAGAAGACGTGAATGAGAAGAGGAATGAGCGTTCCCTTCTGCGCAAAGAGATCGAGGTACGATTCCTCGGAAGCGAGGAGCGCTGCGAAGACCTCGAGGTTGTTGACGGCCGCATCGGGGTTGCCGCATCGTAATGCCTCCTGAAGAAATGCGGGGAGTATCTCGCCGAGAAGCCTCTGGCCCCTCAGGGTCTGGAAGGAGTGCATACTCTCGTTCATGTGACGGATATTCCTCACAACCTTGTCCTTGTCCCTCAGTGGGTATCCGGCAAGGAGTCCCCTGAGCTCATCATCCGACAGTTCTTCGGAGAACGGAAGGAAGGCATCTCCTCCTTTTTCGAAGTCCTTCGGTCCCTTCTCCACAAAGAGAGAGTCATATATCCTCCGCACCATCATGCGCCTCTCTTCGAGATCGGAGAGAAAGGACGGTCCGTCGGGAAGCCCCATCTTCCTTCCGACGAGGGCGAGTTCATCCCCTCCCGACGGGAGCGAATGCGTCTGAAGATCATTGAGCTGCTGCAGCCGATGTTCAAGCGTCCTGAGGTACCGGTACTCTTCGGATAGGGTAGCATAGTCTCCGGAGCCGATGAGGCTCTTCTGGAGGAGTCGATGCAGGCCCTTCAGGGTACTCCTTTCCCTGAGCAGGGGTTCCCTCCCGCCGTAAATCAACTGGAGTGCATGCACAAAAAATTCTATCTCCCGGATACCGCCATGCCCCCGCTTGATATCGTCCTTCTTAAAGGTCTCATCAATCTTTGTCTTCATCTTCCGTATCTCGTCGATGGCATTGAAATCCAGGTATTTCCTGTAAACAAAAGGCCTGACCGTTTCAAGGAATTCCCTCCCGAGCGTTGGGTCGCCTGCTACCGGCCGCGCACGCAGGAGAACCGCCCTCTCCCATGCCCTGCCCCAGGACTCGTAATAAATTTCGTATGCGGGCAGCGACATCGCGAGGCTCCCCCGCTGGCCCTCCGGTCTGAGCCTCAGATCGACCCGGTATACAAAGCCCTCTTCCGTATTCATCGCCAGCACTCTGTTCAGGCCCTCTCCGAGCTTGGAGTAAAATTCATGGTTGCTTATTCTGTTTTTCGCAACTCCGTGCTGCGTTATGATGCCGCTCGTCTCGCCGCCCTCATGACCGTAAACATAGAGGAGATCGATATCTGAACTGAAATTCAGCTCGTTCGATCCGAGTTTTCCGACTGAGATAATCGAGAAGGCGTCCTGTTCGGGTTCGCCGTAGGTCTCCTTTATCTGGGCCGTGAGGGCCTTGAGCGCCTCTTCGAGAATCGCTTCGGCAAGAACGCTCAATTCCTGCATGCTCTCGACAATGTCAGACTTGCCCGTAATGTCCCTCAGGGTAATGAGGAGGAGCATCCTCTTCTTTTGGCTCCGCAGAATGCGCATGAGACCTTCCCCTGACAAAGGCGACGCGAGGCCCATAGCCCGCCGCAGGGACGCAAGGACCGTTTCCTTCTCGACAGGCTCATGTATGGCGACGAGGGCATCGAAGAGCGCCTCAGGCTCCGATGACGCAAAATTCGCGAGAAACTGGCTGATACTGAAAAGGAGGGAAACCGGCCTCAGATGCGATGCGAGACGGTCGGAGTATTCAGGATTTACTTCACAAAAGGAGAGGAGATTCTTCAGCGCCCTCTCGGGATCCGGAGTTGCAGAAGCAGCGTCTCTTAATTGTTCCTCCCTCATCCATTACCATGATACACAATCGGCCTCACCTTTTCTTCTCCCCTTGCCAGAGTCTCGGGTCTATCGAGTCCCTTATCCCTTCACCGAGGAGATTATAGCCGAGCACCGTAACGAGAATGGCGAGCCCCGGGAAGACCGAAAGCCACCAGGCTATCTCCATGTTGTCCTTGCCGAGGGTGAGGATATTGCCCCAACTCGGGGTCGGCGGCTGGACGCCGATGCCGAGAAAGCTCAGGGCCGATTCAACGAGCACCGCCCCGGCTATGCCGAGGATTGCGGAAACGAGAACCGGGGCCATGCTGTTTATCATGATATGTCTGAAGATAATGCTGAGGTCGCTCGCCCCGAGCGCCCTTGCGGCGAGGACAAACTCCCGCTCTTTCAGTGAAAGGAACTCGGCTCGGACAAGCCTTGCCACTCCCATCCACATCGTCAAACCGATGACCGCCATGACGTTCCATATGCTCGATCCGATGAAGGCGATGACCGCAAGGATGAGGAAGAAGGTCGGGATCGAGAGCATGATATCGATAAACCTCATGATGACCCTGTCCGCCCACCCGCCGTAATATCCGGCGAAGGCGCCGAAGAGCACTCCGATTACCGTCGCTATGCCGACCGCGACGAAGCCGACGGCGAGTGATATCCATGACCCCCAGATCATCCTGCTTAAGACATCCCGTCCGAGGTCATCGGTCCCGAAGAGATGCCCTTTCCCGGGCTGCTCCAGGATATGTTTCCTGTCGATTTCATCCGGATCATAGGGAGAGATGATCGGCGCGAGGACGGCGATGACAAAGAGGGCCAGGACCGTTATTCCGCCTGCGAGCGCAAGCTTATTGCTCCGGAATCTCTGCCAGAAGAGATTTCTCAGCTTTTTATTTCCCATGCTACTTCGCCCTTATCCTCGGGTCGGCTAACATGTACCCGATATCTGCGAGGAGGTTTCCGAGGAGGGTCAATATCGCGCCGATCGTCAGGATGCCCATGACCATGGGGTAGTCCCTTGTCATGACGCTCATGTAAAAGAGCTGACCCATGCCGGGGATGCCGAAGATGTTCTCGAAGATCACACTCCCGCCTATCAGACCACCCACACTGAGGCCCATGAGGGTTATGATCGGAAGGAGTGCGTTTCTGAAGGCATGCCTGTAGATGACCGTTCTTTCATTCAAACCCTTTGCCCGCGCCACGGTGATATAATCCTGCCTTATCACCTCGAGCATGCTCGACCTCATGAACCGTGAATCGGCTGCGAGCCCTCCGAAGGCAGAGACGAAGACAGGAAGCATGAGATGTTTCGCTATGTCCCAGGTCTTTCCGGCCAGCGAGAGTGAGCCGTAATGCATCGACTTCAACTGCGAAATCGGAAGCCAGTGAAGGTGCACGCCGAAGAGGATCATGAGGAGGAGTGCGAGCCAGAACGAGGGCATCGCGAACCCGAGGAATACCGTCGTTGTCGTTATCTTGTCATAGAGGGTATTCCGATGCGTCGCGGAAGAGATTCCGATCGGTATCGCGATGAGGACGATGATGATCATCGAGATGAGGTTGATCATGAACGTGATGAAGAGCCTCCTCTGGATCAGGGGCTGTTTCCTGTCCCATATCCTCTCGATGACCGGCCTCCTGTCGGAAGAAAAAGAGTCGCCGAAGTCGAGACGGGCGATCTTCTTCAGCCAGAGTCCGTACTGGACAACAATCGGCTTGTCGAGGTTGTAGAGCTTTTCGAGTCTCTCCCTCGCCTCAGGGGTAATCTTCGGGTTCAATTCGGTGAATATGTCCGTCGGTTTGCCCGGGGCGAGATGGATGATGAAGAACGATATGATGGTAATCCCAAAGAGCGTGGGGACCATCTCGAGCAGCCTCTTCATGAGATACGTCAACATCTAAGGCTCGATCCTGTGGCGCTGCAGATTCTCCGGCACATACCACTTCGGCAGATTATAGGTTATCCCTATCGGCGATGCCTTTATGCCCCTGAACCTCCCCTGCACGATCGTCGTGGCATCCGGTACGTAGAGGAAGATATAGGGAAGGTCTTCGGCGAGTATCTCCTGTATCCTGAAGTACGCCTTTTTCCTCGCCTCTATATCGAACGTCCTGCGGCCTTCCTCAAGAAGGGCATCCACCTCGGGATTATTATAGCCGACAAAATTGAATTCCTTCTCCTTTGTCTTTCCCGAATACCAGATATCATACTGGTCCGGGTCGGGACTGATGGCCCAGCCGAGTATCACTGCCTCGAAGCGCCTCTTGTCGATAAACTGATTCACAAAGGTGGACCATTCGAGGGCCCGTATATCTACCTTGATCCCCACCTTCGCGAGCCGGTACTGGATAATCGTCGCCGTATTCATCCTGAGCGTGTTCCCCATATTCGTGAGTATCGTGAACCTGAAGGGCCTCCCGTCCTTTTCGAGCATCCCATTACGGCCTTCCTTCCAGCCCGCTTCCTTGAGGAGCTGCTTCGCCTTATCAGGGTTAAACTCATACTTTTTCACGTTCGGATTGTACGGCCATGTGTTCGGAACATAGGGGCCTGTCGCAACGCTGCCGAGCCCGTAAAGCACGACTTCAACGATCTCGCTCTTGTCGATCGCGTACGCCATCGCCTGCCTCACCCTCCTGTCCTGAAAGAAAGGATGCTTGAGATTCAGGCCCATGTAAGTGTAGACGAACTGGGGATAGCGGAACTTCTGAAAATTCTCCTTGAAGTATGGGGTATCTGTCTGCTTCGTGTATTGGAGCGGCGTCAGACCCATCATGTCTATGCCGCCGGCCCGAAGCTCAAGGAACATCGTTGCAGGGTCAGGTATCACCCGGTAGACATAGTGATCGATATAGGGTCTTCCCTCGAAATAATCGTGATTCGAGTCGAGTATGACTTCCTGACCGGATATCCACTGTGAGAACTTATAAGGCCCCAGACCGATTGGGTTCCTGCCGAATTCAGCCTTCGTGATATCCTTGCCTTCGAGGAGGTGCTTCGGGAGTATCACGAGATTGCCCCATGATGTGAGAGCGGGTGCGAAGGGCTTCTCATAGGTAACCCTGAAGGTATACTTATCGAGCACCTCCGCCTTCTTGACCTGCTTAAAGTCTTCGCTATATGCGGTCGGCGTCTTCTCATCAACGATCAATCGATAGCCGAACATCACATCATCGGCGGTAAATTCGGAGCCGTCGGTCCACTTCACGTTCTTCCTCAGGTGAAAGGTGATGACGAGACCGTCCTTCGAGATCTCCCAGGATTCCGCGAGGTCGCCGATAACACTGAGGTCGGTGTCATACTTGACGAGTCCGTTGAAAATCAGCCCCGCGACACTATGCGAGGCGTTGTCGCCCGCGAGCATCGGAATGAGAATGGTAGGCTCTCCGATAGAACCTTCAACGAGAGTATCGCCGTATGCGGGGACGGAAGAACCGTCTTCAGGTCCGGAACGGACGACCGTTGGATGCTTATCGCCTTTGCATCCCGCAAGGGCTATTAACAGGAGAAGGACAGAAAGGGCTTTCTTCATCTCTTCCGGATGATGGCGTGCATTCTCTGCGTGCAAGAAAGCATAGAGCTATTATACAGGAATACGGCCCAAAGCTCGAGTTCAGGCAACTTCCTCTGGGCGGCAACTATTTGCAGGAAGGCAATTTAGGAGGCAGGCGCCGCATTCTTGGGTTGGGTAAAACCGGAGGGGCGACTGCGGCGATACCCGCAATCGATACGAGGGAAGAACGCGCGCCTCAGCTGATCTGAGGCGCGCGTCAACCGTAAAACTCTTCCTAGCCGACTTTTGTCGCGCGCCAGGTTCCCGATTGCCCGTTCGTGGCTGACCATGTGCCGGTTATATTCGTCGCGGTGGCATCCGCCGTCCCTATGAAGATATTCGTCGTGACTCCATCGGCGCCGACCCATGAAAAGATAAGATTCAGATTGCTCACCGTGCCGGTAGCCGTAATCGTCTCCCCCTGCAGTGTCACAGTAATACTATTGCCTGATTGTGTAAATGTGGCGAGACTCGGTCCGACCTCTCCGGCTATGCCTGTGGTCGTTACGAATACATTCCAGTTACCCGCAACGGTGGCGGTAAGAATATTCGGGTTATTGATGAGCGCGTTCCACGTTCCCGACTGAATGGTCTGTCCCCTGAGACTCGTCCAGTTGCCCGACATCGTGGCATTAGCCTTCACCGTGCCCTCGTAAGCATAGGAGGTTCCATCGATCCCGGTCCAGGAAAAACTGATATTCACGCCGGTGACAGTGCCTGTGACAGCCAAAGCCTGCGTCTGGCCGGCCGGCACTACGGTCCCTGAAAGGGTGCTTTCCGATGTCGTAAACGTATAGACATCAGGTCCCTGCAGTCCGGCCGTTCCGGCTGTTGTATGAAAGATCAACCAAGTGCCCGTAACGTTGAATGTCGGTAGAGACCCCCCTCCTCCACAGCTGCTGAGGAAAAGAGGTAGGGTGAGAGCAAAGAATAGAAAACAAACCCTGAGCGCCTTACTCGTGAAAAGTTTCTTCATAAAAAACCTCCTCATGATACTTTTGTCTCTCTGCAACAGGCCCTATGAATACTACACTTATTATCCCATCCGATGCAACTGATCTCTCCGTCGCTCTCCGTTTGCTACCCTGGGAAAAAAGAGACGCCTGGAACGACCCGGAGGGGTGGATCGTTCCAGGCAGTCGGGGGAAGTTCATGAACTTTGAGTCGAGTCGCCGCTGAATCACACTCCCCGAATCAAAGGGATTCTTATCCTTCATCCCTGCTTGAGAACTATTTGCTGCTCTCTTCGTGCTCTCGTCTCTTCTTGTGTTTTGCGACGATCATTTCATACTTCTCAAGCTGCTCAGGACGCAGGATCGCCCGGACTTTATCCTGAGAACGCGCCAGGATCTCTTCAATCTGAGGTCTGAATTGCCTGCGCACATTCCTCATTTCGGCGCGTGTATCTTTCACGATGATGCGTAACTGCTCGACCTGAGCCGCATCGAGATGCAGCTCATGGCTCAGCCTCTGGACGATGAACTCCCTCATGCTTTTCGGTTCATCGGCCAGGATGCGTTCGATCCGCTGCTGATAGATACCATGGGTCACAAGTGCACCCGCCAC
>DASPUT010000087.1 GCA_035622735.1 Thermodesulfovibrionales bacterium
ACGATCTTCATCGTAAACCTTTCCCCATCTTCCCCTTCACGCAGCCTTCAAGGCCGTCATGAGCGCTTCCATATTCTCTTTCGGCACTTCAGGCCAGAGATCGCAGCCCGGCCATACGGCGCTCGCTCCCCCCTTCAGGGATTCGAGAACCGCAGGGCCGACATCCTTAACATCGCCCTTATGGAGGACCTTTATCGGATCGAAGTTGCCGAGGATCATGGCCTTTGGCCCGAGTTTCTGCCTCGTCTCGGCCATGCAGTTTTTCTGGTCGACGCTCACGGCGTCAGCCCCGCATTCCGCCATGTCCGCTACAATCGCGTTTGTATCGCCGCAGATATGCAATATGCTCGGACGGGGCATTTCAGAGAGGATCCTGACAAGGTGTGGTTTAATGAGACTCTTGAAACTCTTGGGACTCATGACGTCCGAGGTCCCGCCCATCTCACGGAGGGTGAAATAGTCCGCCCCCGCATCCCGGTAAATCTTGAAGACCCTGACGATGAATTCCGAAAGTTTCGCCAGCAACCGGTCGGTCTTCTCCGGCTCGAGGAAAGACTCCTCAAATAGCGCATCGAGTTCTTTCACCTGACCGGCAAGGGTGAAGGGGCCGAGGACATAGGCACCGATCGCCACCTCCTTGCCCAATTCCCTGCGCAGCGCCTTTATCGCCCCTGTCACGACAGGGATTCTGCCCGCGTTTTCGAGGTCTTCAGGGACTTGCACATCCTCGACCTCTTTCACGCATTTTTCTTTTATGGTCGGGTAGAGAAGCCCCTCGACGTCATCATAGAAATTCATCTTCGCGCCAAGTGCCTCAGCCTCAACCCCGAGGTCAAAGGGGACGACAGCACATTCGTAGCCGAACTCCCGATACATACCTGCAGCCGCTTTTGCCATCAACTCAGGGTCTCTATGCACCCTGGAGAAGACAATCCCGTATTTGTCGAGTACGGGCTTTATGACGTTTCCCATTCCGCTGAAAATCGGGGGACGGTCAACTTTTTCCCCCTTCAAGAACTTTAATATCCTCTCCCTTGGCGTCAACGTGTTTCCTGACATGTCTTCTCCTTCCTCTTCTTGGTTTACGCTCCGTGTGATGCTTTATTGTTCCATCTTTCCGTCGGGAGGAACAATCGGGATTTCCCTGATTTTGAGTCGGGGAAAACCCTACCGTCCTATTGGAGCGGACGAGAGGCTGAGCCG
This sequence comes from Thermodesulfovibrionales bacterium, assembly GCA_035622735.1. Lineage (NCBI taxonomy): Bacteria > Pseudomonadati > Nitrospirota > Thermodesulfovibrionia > Thermodesulfovibrionales > Thermodesulfovibrionales bacterium. The sequence continues at coordinate 1,204 of DASPUT010000087.1, forward strand.
TAGGCAACGCTGCGAGGAAAAGAGATGGGGAAGGAACCGATCCGAACGGTCCATTAAGGGAAGCAATCCAATTGGTTTCATCCCGATTTTCGGGAAACCTTCTTCATGAAGTATCGAGGGAGAGCAGGAAGGGCAGAAGAGAAAAATGATAAGCGGGTACTTAGAATCGCAAGGTATTTTTCAGAGGGAAGTGAGACCTTCTCGTATGGCATACTTCGTCAGTTCTGCCACACTGTGGATATCGAGCTTCGTCATGATATTCATGCGGTGCGTCTCGACGGTCTTGATGCTCACGTGGAGGTGCGAGGCTATCTCCTTTGTCGCCTTGCCTTCGGCCATGAGCTGGAGCACCTCCCGTTCCCGGTCCGACAGGAGGGAAAAAACCGACGGCTCTGATTTCGGTGCGTTCCGGATGTAATTTTCGATAACGACGCCCGCTATGGCGGGACTGAGGTAGATCTTGTTCTTCATCACCGTGAGGATGGCGTTCACCAATTCCTCGAAGGCGCAGTCCTTGAGGAGATAGGCCGACGCCCCGGCCTTGAGCATCTCAGACACAAACCGTCTGTCCGAGTGCATCGAGAGCGCGACCACCTTAATATGCGGGTGCTCTGAGATAATCTGGCGCGTCGCTTCAATGCCGTTCAGGTCGGGCATCGCGATGTCCATGATAACCACGGCGGGGGCCAGTTTCTGTGCAAGCTGCACTGTTTCCCTTCCATCCTCGGCCTCACCGACCACGGTAATCTCAGGATGATTTTCGAGGAGCGTGCGTAAACCGTCACGCACGATCTTATGATCATCCGCCAAAAGGACCTTTATGTTCACTGGGGGCTCCTTTCCCCTACGGTCTGAAGCGCAAGAGGAGATGTGAGGGTGATCCTCGTTCCCCGGCCGGGCGCCGTATCCATCTCGAAGGTCCCTCCGAAATATTTCAAGCGTTCACGGATGCTGAAGAATCCGAAGGTCATAACCTTGTCGATCTTCGAAGCGTCAAACCCTATCCCGTCGTCCTCCACGCTGATCTGCATCGTATCGGCAACCCTCCGGAGGGACACCGTCACTTGATGGGCCTGTGAATGTTTCACGATATTCATGAAGAGCTCCCTCAGCGCCTGAAAGAGGAGGATGCTCACGTCCCTGTCGAGGGGCTTGGGGCTTCCGTCGTCCTCAAAATCGAAGAGGATGTAATGTTGCTTCTGCATCTGTTCGGCGAGCCATTCGATCGTCGCCTCGAAGCCGAGTTCGTAGAGGATGGGAGGGCTCAGTTCGAAGGTCAGGGACTTCGTGTATTGGATGGTCTGTTCGACAAGTGCCCGAATGTCGTCTATCTGCCCGCGGCAGTCATGGGGAGGCAACAGGTCTTTCAGCGCCCCCAGCTTGATCTTCGTGATCGCCAGGGTCTGGCCGATATGATCGTGCAAATCGGTCGCGATGCGCCGCCGCTCCCGCTCCTCAGTGAGCAACAATTCCGAAGCGAGAGAGCGGAGCTGTTCCTGATAGGTCTTGAACCTCTCTTCAACCATCTTGCGCTCGGTAATGTCACGCTGTATCGAGAGGAAATGGGTGACCTTTCCTCCATCATCCCGCAGAGGCACGATCTGCCATTCCAGATTGATCTGCGCGCCGTCCTTGCGGTTGGTCAGGGTCTCCACATAAAAGGCCTTGCCCCGGGACTGACTGCTTTCCAATTTCAGCCACTCCGTATTGACCGTCTGCGGACTCTGGAGGATGAGCGAGGGCTTCCCGATAACTTCTTCCGCCGTATACCCCGTCATGTTCGTGAACGCGGGATTGACGAATACGATGCGAGAGGACGGCTGTCCGGGGTTGGCTGTCGTGATGACGATAGACTCTTTCGCCTGCTGGATAGCAGCGTCAAGGAGGTGCAGCCTCTCCTCCGCCTTCTTCCTCTCGGTCACATTGTTAAAAAAGGCGAGTGTGGCAGGTCTTCCCATCCAGGTGATCAGGACCGAATTGATCTCGAGCCATTTGGTGTTCCCTTCTCCGTCTATTATCCTGCAGGAATAGAAACTCGGCACGCTGTCTCCCTTTATCCTCTTCAGGTGCCGCTCCACCATCGTGTCCCTCTCATCCGGGTGAATAAACTCCGTAAAGGGCCTCGAAGTCAATTCCTCCTTCGGATATCCCATGATCTTCACCGCCTTGGCGTTCACAAACTTGAAGAATCCGTCCTGATTGACGACAATGCCCTCATTCGCGTTCTCTACCACGAGACGGTATTTCTCTTCGGACTTCCTCAGCACGTCCTCCATCCACCGGCGCTCACCGATCTCCTGCTGGAGTTCCTCATTCATGGTGGTAAGTTCGGCGGTGCGGACCTTCACCTGTTCCTCAAGGTCGTTGCGGCATTGCTCCAGTAGGGTCTCATGATATTTCTGCGCGGTAATGTCATTGCCGATGCAGAGGATTTCGCTGACCCTCAGGCCGTCGTCGAAGAGCGCCCTGTTCGTCCACGCGATCCAGACGCGTTCACCGTTCTTGCGCGTATTCTCGTGTTCCCTGTTCGCATACGAATCAGGGGATCTCGCGATCTCCTTGAGCATCGTCTTTACGCCCCGGATATGATCCTCCGTTTCCGGGATGATCGTACCGACCACATTCTTCCCGATTATCTCATCCTCACTGAAGCCGAAAAAGTTCTGCGCGAACCGGTTAAAGAACGTTATCGTGCCCTTTACGTCCATCCTCATGATAATGCTGTTTGCGCTCTCGACGAGCTCCCGATACTTGGCCTCACTCTCCCGCAACGCCTTCTTCGTCTGCCTCTGGCTTGTGATATCTTCAACGGTGCAGATCATGCCGTCATAGCTGCCATCCCTGGTTTTCGGGATCAGCCATCCCGACTGATACGTCTGCCTCCCCGCGGGGGTGATGACGGGGACTTCCGAATAGTAGAGCGGCCGCAGGGTCTCTTTCGCCTCTCGGTAATGAAGCTTGAAATACCTTGTCGCATTTTCTGCGAAATCCGTGAAGACCCCCCATCCGATAAGCCGCTGCTGGGTCACCCCTGCGATCATCTCCATCGCCTTATTGGCATAATAGATGACGTCGGACTTGTCCGCCACCCAGACTCCGGAGGTTATACCGTCCATGATGCTTTCGTAGAGGTCTTTACTGATCAGGTCATCTTTTCCCGCCGGCAGGCGTTTCTTCCGGGGAGCGTCCGTTCTCGAAGTTCGGTTTTTCACCCTTCCGGAAGCCTCGCCAGTCCTATCTCTTCTTGTTTCTTTCATGACATAACCACAAGAAAATCCTTCCCGTCGTCTGCACTGTTCATGTTCGATGCGCCATGACCGGGCTGTCTCACCCTTTCATGACAGGAGATAAACCGCAGATTTCATGCGGCTTTTCGGCTCTTTTGGCTTCTTCTCTTTTATTTATTATAAGACTCAATCTCTCTAAATGTCCATTTGCCCCCGATTCTCTCTTTCGGGTCTCAAAACTCATGCATATGATTCAGATCATTTCTTC
>DASPUT010000088.1 GCA_035622735.1 Thermodesulfovibrionales bacterium
CGCATGGCGGGCCACGTTTGTCATGGCTTCCTGAAGGATACGGTAAACGTTTATGGATACGTGCTCAGAAAGCGCCTCTTTCCTTATTTCCACGCTCACACTGCTATGTATTCCCGTGCGCCTCTGGAATTCCAAAGCTTCCTGTCGCACCGCATCCTCAAGGCCTAGATTGTCAAGAACATCAGGCCTCAGACCAGAGGAAATCCTACGGACCGTCTTTATCATGTCGTCGATAGCTTGGGAAATGGAGGTTGCTTTCAACTGGAGAATTTCCTGATCCTTTCGAAGCTTCTTACTTATTATAGAGATCTCAAGCTTCAGCGCAGTGAGGAGTTGTCCCAACTCGTCATGGATTTCTCTTGCTATGCGGGCCCGTTCATCCTCGCGAACCGAAATCAGATGCAAAGTGAGCTGGCGCAGCTGTTCCTGGGCGCTATTCCACGCGGTGATGTCCCACGCATTCAGGATTACCCCTGACACATGGGGGTTGTCCAGAAGGCTTGTGCCCATGCCTTCAAAGGTGTGCCAATTCCCTTTCTTGTCTGCGACCCGGGCGAGACCGTGCCTGTCCGTACCCCCATTGAGGATACTCAGAAACAATTCCAAATTTTGGGGTGTATCCTCCGGATGAATAAAGCTGAATACGCTCTTGCCGATCAATTCTTGAGGCTTATAGCCAAGCACACGCCTTACAGAAGAGCTCGAGAACCTGATGGTAGCATCAGGATTCAAGACCATGATGATATCGGATGTGTTCTCCACCATAGCCCTGAAATACGCCTCGCTCTCCTTCAACTTCTCCTCCAGCCTCTTTCTTCCGACTATCTCCATTTCGAGTTCTTCATTTGACGCCACCAAAGCTGATGTACGTTCCCTGACCATCTGCTCCAGGCTCTCACGATAGCGTATGATCTCATCATCGGTCTTTCTGCGTTCGGTGATTTCGCTCATAGCGGTAAGAATCCTCTTGCCTTCAGTTGGAACACTCCGAAGCTCAACAAAGACTTCGGTCCCTTTCGGTTTCCTCAGTTGGAGCTCACAGGTATGCAGCTCCCCGGTCTCACGTATTCTTTTTCGGTGAAAGAAGAACATATCCTGGGAGTCCTTGCTCAAAAACACGGTCAGAGGTTTTTTAATCAGGCGAAGCCTTTCCATGCCCAGAAGCGCCGCACCAGTCTGATTAACTTCAAGAATAAGTCCATTAATGTCAAAGGTGAAATACCCCACAGGCGCGAGGTCATAAAGGTCCGAATACTTCTGTCTCGATTCTTTCAGCATGAGCTGGGAAAGCCTGAGTTCTTCGTTCTGGATCTCGAGTTCTATCTGATGAGTCTGAAGTTGATAGATCAATCGCTGAATTCCTTCATCTGAAAACGCTTCAGGCTTAATCTTGCCGAACTTTTTTCTCACCAGCGCCTCGGCCTTCTTACGGAGTGTATCCAGTTTATTTTTAGTGTCGTGTACCGGAGATTTTGCTCTGCGTGACTTTGGATCGTTTGCGCTCATAAGTTTGTTAATCCTCCAGGCTTCTTCTTCCCCCAAGAGGATGGTTTTCATTCCTACTTGTCTTCCTATACCCGGCGCGTGACAACGTGGAGGAACTTCCTCCCTCCTATCCCTAAGACTTTGCCCTCAAAGTTAACTGTAACGACCTCGCCTTCCGGTCTTTGAAATTGCAGTTTCCTTGAAGAGACACTTCCCTTCTCTCTCGTGGACGCGATAATCTTCTTGGTCTCTTCCTTTTTTGCGTGAGGGCTCAAGAACCATATCTTCATCTTCTTGAGCTGATCGGCTTTCCTCCCTGTCTGTTTTTCGAATTCGATGTTGCACTCAGAAACCAGTCCATACTCATCGATGAGCGCGACGCCGTCCCGCGTAGAATGGCACATGATCTGGTACTTTTCCTCCGCTTCCTTTGCGTGTTCAATGGTCCTTTTCCTCTCAGAAATATCAATGAAGGTCATCACAACGCCGTCTATGACATTGTCGACCGTTCTGTAGGGGATAATCCTCATCTCATACCAAAGACCCTTTCTCGAACGCACCTCCTTCTGCTTAGAGGCAAGATTCTTCAGGACCTCCCTTGAGTCAATGACAAGGTTTTCATCCTCAAAGAGCGTGGTGATCTGATCTATAGGCCGTCCTACATCGGATTGTATGAGGTTCACCAATTTAGTTGCGGCTGGTGTAAAGCGTTTCACGTTGAGGCCATTGTCAAGAAAGATGACCGCTATGTCTGTGCTCGCCAGGAGGTTATTGAGGTCGTTGTTCGTATGAGAGAGCTCTTCGATCTTCGACTGCAGCTCTGCATTCACCGTGACCAGTTCCTCGTTTATGGACTGAATTTCTTCCTTCGAGGTCTCGAGTTCCTCGTTCGTGCTTTGGAGCTCTTCATTGGATGCCTGTAGCTCCTCGTTCATAGACTGCAGCTCCTCATTGCCTGACTGTTGTTCCTCTATCGTATGCTGGAGGTAGTCCTTGGCGGTGGCAAGCTCCTTTTCGAGATTCTTTATGCGGCCCATCTCGCCTTTCTTAATCGACCGCACAGCCCTTTCCCGTTGATCAGGCGTAGAAGCTTCCCTGAAGACTATCAGCAAAAAGCCCCTCAACTGCTCAGGCTTGATCAATGGTTTGACTTCAAGGTCGATATAACGGACCGTTGAGTCGATCTTGACCTGTACCCCTTCGCGTACAATAGCTTTCTTCTGTACGGTCGCCTTTCTTATCGCCCTGCCAAGCTCATATTCGAGCCCCTCACGGGCCATATCGAGAACGTTCATCCGCGCTTCCCCGGGGGCGGGTTCGAGATAATTCCCAGTCTTCCCATGTATGTAAAGGATAGTGTTCTTTTCATTCACAATAACACAAGGCGGAGTATAGTCCTCGAGGAGAAGCCGTTTTGCCACTTGGTCTATTATGATCGGCTCATCTGATTGTCTACCGACGCCTGTCCTCTGGGCTTCTGTGATACCCTGCAGAGGAGGCAGTGCAGGAAACTCTATATGCTCAAGACGTGCCAGCGGCGCTTTTTTCCGCCTGAACATCTTCCACTTCTTCTCGAGACTTGAAAATAGATCTCCGGCCTCCCCAGCGGTCTCGGAGGTGCCGAGAAACAATATGCCATCAGTCAATAGGGCAAAGTGGAAGAGGGGCAAAAGCTTTTTCTGGATTTGAGGATTCAGATATATCAAAAGGTTCCTGCAGCTTATAAGGTCGAGCCTCGTAAAAGGAGGGTCCTTGATCACATCCTGGACCGCGAACACCGCCATCTCCCTTATATCTTTCTTTATCTGGTAAGTGTTGTCGCCTTTTGAGAAAAACCTCCTTATGCGCTCTGGCGAGACATCCGAGGCAATACTGTCGGGATAAATGCCCGAGCGCGCTTTTTCAATCGCACCCGTATCTATGTCGGTGGCGAAGATCTGGATATTAAACGGCTTTTTAATCTTCTCCATGTATTCTTTCAGTGTAATGGCAATGGAATATGCCTCCTCACCTGTCGAACATCCGGGGACCCATACCCTAAGGTTTTCACCGGGCCGCTTTCTCGAGAAAAGATGGGGTACGATCTTTTTCCTCAATGTCTCGAAGGCCCCAGGGTCCCTGAAGAAGCTCGTCACACCAATCAGGAGTTCCTTAAAGAGCAACTCGACCTCAATCGAGTTTCTCTGAAGAAAGATGATATACTGCGCCACTTCTGATATGTGGTTTATGTTCATCCGCCTTTCTACCCTGCGGATGATTGTCGTCTCCTTGTAATAGGAAAAATCACGCCCCGTCTGGCTCCTTATGAGAAGAAGTATCTTATGGAGATTTTCAGAGATCTTGTTCATCAGGACATCCCGTTTTGCCGTTGCCACGACATACGGGTGTCTTACGTACTTCAAAAGCTGCTCGGGCATCTTCTCCGGCGCTAAAACATAGTCTGAAAGCCCTGATTCTATCGCGCTCCTGGGCATGCCATCGTATTTTGCGCTTTCAGGTATCTGCACCATCACCATTCCGCCTTCGCCTTTTACGTCCTTAAGACCGAGGGTGCCGTCCGTCCCGGCACCTGAGAGGACGATGGCCACTGCTTTTTCGTTTTGGTCTTTAGCGAGAGAGCGAAAGAAGAAATCTATGGGATGCCTCATGCCCCTTATGATCTGCGGCTCCAGAAGCTGGAGCGAGCCGCTCATTATCGCCATGTCTTTTCCCGGAGGAATGATATACACACGGTTCCTCTTTAGCACCATGTTGTCTTCTGCCTGGAAAACTTTCATCGTAGTATATCGTGTGAGGAGGTCGCTCATGATACTCGGATGTGTCGGGTCGAGGTGGGTCACGATCACTATGGCCACGTCACTGTCGACAGGCATGTGGGTCAGGAAGGCTTCCACCGCTTCAAGCCCGCCTCCAGAAGCCCCGACACCCACTACACAGATCGGCTTGCCGTTAGTCTCTACCGCCGCCTTGAAGTCGGGCTTTGCCGTGCGACTGGTCCGTTTTGCGGCGGAGGACGTTTTCACGCTCTCGGAGGCAGGTATTATCTTCGTTGCAGTCTTGACCTGTTTTTTTCCTTTTCTTTGCTTCGCCATAGTGATTCCCTCCTTCTCGCGTCTAGGATCAGCTTCAAATGCCTAGAAATAACCAAATGGCCTATTTTCTAATTGTATCGTATAGTCGTGAATTATGCCATAGAACGGTATGCGTGTCCTGGGCAACACCCAAAGGAGCTGACAAGGGTAGGTTCCACAGCTGGGGTCATCCTTCCGGATATTTAATTGGATGTCTCCCTTTATCGGAAACGCTCTGGTAGTTCCAGAAGAAATCTACCCACCTTTTTTCTATTTCATCAGTAATATCATTCGTCGGCTATGCAAAGCGACGTGCTGGTGGTACACTGGTTGTAAAATGAAGGACTCGTATGCACTGGCGCATTGTTGAACAAGGAATGGAGTTTGGATGGCTGTTCATGGGCATAAAGCATTGTCACAAGCGCTCCATTTTTGGCGAGATCCATCGCACCGACTGCCTGAACTATGGTGAGTACCGTCTGAAGAGGCATTCCTGATCGATTTTTCGTCTTTGTTTTCGATACCTTATACCCGGACATGATGAGGAGATCAAAGAGGAAAGGCGGGTGGGATCTCTAGGTTAATGGTTTCAAGAGTCAGAAACACATCTGAATACAAGAATATCTCGATTGAAGAATGTCTCAAGTCCCTCCAAACGTCCAACAGCGGACTTCCGGAGTCCGACATCCGGAAACGTCTCGAGATATTCGGATATAACGAAATAGTGGAGAAAAGGAAGAGCGCACTTCTTGATTTTCTGTTGCGCTACTGGGGACCCATGCCGTGGCTGCTGGAACTTGCAATGGGGCTTTCATTTATATTGAGGCATTACCTTGAAGCGATAATAATCTTTGCGTTGCTTACGGTAAATGCCGTCATCGGCCACCTGCACTCGCGCGGTTCGCAAAAAGCGGTTGAACTCCTTAAGAAGAAACTGGCGGTCAAAGCACAAGTGTTGCGTGATGGAAAGTGG
>DASPUT010000089.1 GCA_035622735.1 Thermodesulfovibrionales bacterium
GGAGCTCTTCGATTCCTATGTCAGTACGTTGAAGAACACCTATAAACCGGAGATAAACAAGGATGCCATTTCAAAGGTTGCCGGCAGTACCGCGCCCGCACCTGCCGAAACGAAGGAAAGCAAATAAGAGAAGAAGGGGAAGCGTCCCCTACTCCTTCGGAATCAGATAGGAGCAACTCCGTGCTCCGTCTGCGATACTCTCCTGCAGGGTGATATCGACTCCGAGGAGTGTCTGAAAGAGCTCGGTATCGTAGGTACATACTTCTTTGTATTGAGATGCTATCTTCGAGAGGGGACAGTTGAATTGTCTGACCTTATAATGGGTCTCGTCTTCCTCCAGTTCTGTGATCCCGCCGGCCTCGTGCATCATATCGACAAGGGCAGATACCCGACCGGCAAGGGAATCCTTGCCGGTAAACGTCTTTAATCTCTCTGCAAGGATATGGTCCTTTCTCGCTTTAAGGAGTTCCTCAATCTTGGATCTCCCGTCTGCCCTTTCTATCTGCCTCAGAAGATCGAGGGAAAACTGCTCGTAGGTCTTCGGAAAGAAGGCGTCCGTCGCAGACGTCAGCCGATAGAGGAAACCCGGACGTCCGATCCCCTGTTTCCTCGTGATGTATTCGACCATGCCGTTGCGCTCAAGGACAAGGAGATGCTGTCTAACACCCATCGGGGTTATCTTCACTTCCTTGCTGAGTTCATCCACGGATAGGTTGCCCTTTTTCTTTAGGGCAAGTACAATCGCCTGTCTCGTTGGATTATCGAAATGATCCATTGACATTTGTACGACTTTATCATATTTATACAGTATTTGCAACAAAAAAAGCCGCAGGGAAGATATACAGATTTTGAGATATAATACCTTTGACATTTCCGTCACATTGGGCTCGGGATGCACATCGCAACGGTCTGTCGTATCGAGGAAAACAGTGGAAAAACATTTCAGAAATATACGCTTACGGTTATCGGTTCTTCTTTCCGTCACAGTGCTGTGTCTCTATGCCCCTCATGACCGGCAGATTGGCAGCGATGCCAAGGAAAGCTCGGGATTTTCCGATTCTGCTTACGCTGAGGTTGTCGATGTCCGGGATGGAGATAGCCTGCTCGTGAGGGTGGGGCAAAGAACAGAGAGGGTCAGGTTACTCGGAATCGAAGCGCCGGAACTCGGCCAGAAACCGTGGGGAAACAGGGCCAAGCGACATCTCAAGTCTCTCTTCGAAACTCCGAGAGTAAGAATCGAGACAGGTGTCGAGAAGCGCGACAGATACGGCCGCCTCCTTGCGTATATCTGGACACCCGACGGCAGGTTCGTGAATCTCGAGATGGTGCGGGACGGTTATGCGGTTCTCTACACGGTTCCACCCAACGTCAGATATGCCGAGAGACTGAGAGATGCGCAGAATGAGGCAAAAGAAGGGAAAAGAGGCATTTGGGGAAGAGAGGGCCTTACAGAATCAGCCCAGGAATACAGGAAGAAACATCCGAGGTTAGACTGACATCCGCCGGAACCACTCATTGTCTAGGCAATCGGTTCTCAAATGTGCTCGCTTGCAGAATTCTCCCGTAGCCTGTCATCCGGTGAGAAACCACCGAAGGTCAGCGAATCGTTCATACCCTTCTCCTGTCGGCAGCCCTCATGTCGCCCGTATAATCAGTATGCTGAAAAAAAATGGGGTATACTATAAAGAATGGCCAGCAGGAAGATCCTGAAGAAGATTGCTTCCCTCCTCGCCGCAGAGAAAGGAACGATTCATAAAGAGCCGGGCGGTAAGGTCAACGTCTGCCTCGTCTATCCGAACACGTACCACATAGGCATGTCAAGCCTCGGGTTTCAGGGGATATATACCCTCCTCAATGAAAGGCACGATGTCGTCTGTGAGCGGGCCTTTCTTCCCGATGAAGGAGACAGAGAGGAGTACATCAGAACCGGAACGGAGATCTTCTCGATGGAGTCCGGGCGGCCATTGAACAGGTTTCAGATTGTTGCCTTCTCCGTCTCCTTCGAAAATGACTACCCCCATATCCCCGCAATACTGGCTATGTCAAAAATCCCCTTCCGGAGGGAGGAGAGAAGTGGTAACCATCCGCTTCTGGTCGTCGGAGGGGTCTGTGCGTCCTTCAACCCTGAGCCGATCGCGGATTTTTTCGACGTCTGTTTCATTGGTGAAGCGGAAGAGACACTCCCTGAATTCATAGAGGCATTCAGACATTCCGACGGCAGGGAAGACCTCCTCGCAAGGGTTGACGGGATAGAGGGACTCTATCTGCCGGGCCTTTATACCGTTTCTTACTCGGACGGAAGGATTGCGGACAGGACAGCATCAGGCAGTGCGCCGGAGAGGGTAAAGAGAAGGTTTGTGCGGGACATCTCATCCCACTCATTCAGACAGTCGATCATCACGCCGGAAACGGAGTTCTCCTCCATGTACCTCCTTGAGGCCATGAGGGGCTGTCCCTGGAGTTGCAGGTTCTGCGTTGCCGGCTCGGTCTATAAGCCTGTCCGAAAAAAAGACCCTGCCACCCTCACGAGAGAGATCCGTGATTCACGCTCGGTGACAGCGAGAGTCGGGCTCATCGGTCCGTCCCTGACCGATTATCCTCCGATAAGAGACGTTCTCTGTATCGACGGCGTCGATTTTTCTATCACCTCCCTAAGGGCCAGTCCCTTGAGCGCCGAACTCATTGGCTTTCTCAAAGGGCACAGGAGCGTCTCGATCGCGCCAGAGTCGGGAACGGAGAGGCTGAGGCGGGTCATCGATAAACGAATAACAGAGGAGGACATCCTTGAGACATCGCGGCTTATCCTTTCGGCAGGGGTCGACAATCTCAGGCTCTATTTCATGGTCGGACTTCCGACAGAAGATGAACAGGATATCGAGGGCATCATAACCCTCGTCAGGAAGATCAGGGACGGAACACCGAGGGGCAACATCGTCCTGACGCTGAGTACATTTGTGCCGAAGCCTTTTACTCCCTTTCAGTGGCATCCGATGGAAAAGGCGGAGGTTGTGAAGCGCAGGCTTCACACGATAAAGAAGGCCCTCATCCCGGTCAAGGGCGTCAAGGTCTTCCACGATGTGCCGAAATATGCCTATATGCAGGGGCTCTTTGCGAGGGGCGACAGGCGCGTTTCGAGAGTGCTAGAAGGAATGGCAGACAACCATGACTGGCAGAATGCCTGTAAGAAGGCCGGCCTCAACGCCGATTTTTATCTTTTCACTCAGCGGGAATTAGGCGAGATCCTTCCCTGGGATTTTATCGACAACGGCATATCGAAGGACAGGATCTGGTCGGAGTATCAGAAGGCGATTGCAGGAGGGAGAGGATGGGAAACGATACGGTCTTCGAAAGGATAAATACGATCTATAAGCAGATTTCCCATGCCGCCCTGAAGGTGGATAGAAACCCCATGGATATCACGCTCATCGCCGTCACAAAAACCGTGAGCCTCGAGGGCATCAGGGAAGCGATAGACGCAGGGCTGCGTTCATTCGGAGAAAACAGGGTGCAGGAGGCGAGAGAGAAGGTTGAGCATTTCAGTCATGTTCCCGAAAAGATCGAGTGGCACATGATCGGCAGTCTCCAGAGGAACAAGGCAAAATACGCCGTCCAGATCTTCGACATCATTCACGCCGTCGATTCGATGGGGCTCGCGCGAGATATTGACGACCATGCAGGGAGAATCGGCAAGATCCAGGACGTTCTCATAGAAGTGAAACTCTCTCCTGAAGAGTCTAAACACGGGACACCGAAAGACGGGCTTATGGGTCTCATCAGGGAGGTCACGATGCTGAAGAACCTTAACCTCAGGGGCCTCATGACGATACCTCCTTTATTTGAGAATTCCGAAGGTTCGCGCGCCTACTTTAGGGAGTTGAGGAACCTGAGAGACGAAGCAGCCATGAAAGGCTTCCATCTGCCGGAATTGTCGATGGGCATGTCTCATGATTTCAAGACCGCCATAGAGGAGGGAGCGACCATGGTGAGAATAGGCACTGCGATATTCGGAACGAGGAAATAGAACGACACTGATTCAGGTGTTTGATGAATTGTGACTCTCAGATGTATAATCATGAAGTCTGCGATATCCTTGCACATCTTCATTAAGGAGGCGTGATGGTCGGTTTTATCGGCGGCGGCTACATGGCTGAAGCACTCATCAAGGGGATGACCTCTCAGGGCATGAGGGACATAATCGTCTCAGAGCCGAGAGAGGAAAGGAGAAAACACCTGGAACAGTCATATGGGATAAAAACAACGCATGTGAACAGATCCGTTGCGTCTTCGTGCGCGATCACGATCCTAGCGGTAAAACCACAGAATATGGCGGCCGTACTCGATGAGATAGCAGACGTCATCACCGAGGAGAAGACCGTAGTATCCATAGCCGCGGGAATCACCCTGTCGTTCCTGCAATCGAAGTTGAAAACGAAGAGACTCGTGAGGGTGATGCCCAATACCCCCGCGATGGTGCAACAGGGCATTTCTGTCATCTCTCTCTGCGAGTGTTTCTCGGACAGGGATATGGCCATGGTGAGAGAGATCTTCATGTCGGTAGGCAAGGTGATTACGCTCCCCGAGAAGTTTATGGACGCAGTGACTGCGCTCTCCGGCAGCGGGCCCGCCTTCATCGCCTTCTTCCTGGAGGGCATGATAGATTCGGGGGTCCGTATGGGCTTGAACGGGGACCATTCCGCCGAACTCGCGACACAGACGCTCATCGGTACTGCAGCCCTTCTCGAAACGGGCATGCCCCCGGAAAAACTGCGGGAGATGGTGACCTCACCCGGCGGCACCACAGCGGCCGGGCTCGCCTCCTTCGCGGAAAGAGGCCTCATCGCAATCGTGGTCGAGGCCCTCGGGGCAGCTCAAAAAAGAGCGCAAGAACTGGGGAGGAGGGAATGATGTTTATCCTTGCAAATTTGATACTCGCAGTGGCAAATATTCTTCATATCGTACTGACTGTCTATATGTGGGTTATCATCATAGCCGCCCTCATCAGCTGGGTCAGCCCGGACCCTTATAATCCGATCGTGAGATTCCTCTATTCGGTTACCGAGCCTGTGCTACGGCCTGTTCGGAGGGTCATCGGAAACCGACTCGGGCCTATCGATATTTCTCCTATGATCGTCATTCTTGGCATTATATTCATTCAGAGGTTTCTGATAAGTTCATTGATAGAGCTTGGTTATAAATTAAAAGGAGGGCTCATCTTATGAGGATCACGCCACTCGATATCCAGCAGAAGCAGTTCCCCATGAAGTTCAGGGGATTTGACGTGGAGGAGGTTTACGCATTTCTTGAGGTTGTGCGGGAGCAGATGGAAGACCTCCTCAGGGAGAACGCCCTGTTGAAGGAGCAGATTCAGCGTGCGGAGAACCAGATTAAGGAATACAGGGACATGGAGAACACGCTTCGGGAAACCCTCATGACAGCCCAGCAGATGGTTGAGGAATACAAGACGAACGCACGAAAGGAGGCGGAACTCCTGATCAGGGAGGCCGAACTGAACTCCGATTCACTCCTGCGGGAAGCGCAGGAAAAGGTCGTGAAGATCCATGAAGACATCGTCGACCTCAAGGGCATCAGGAGACATTTCAAGGAAGAACTGAAACGGCTCATAGAGGGCCATGCGAGGATGCTCGAGTTCGACAAGGAGCGGGAAGGGGAAGAGGCCGGTGAAGTTTAGCGCGCTCAAGGGCGTTCATGATATCCTTCCGCCTGATGTCTACCTGTGGCAGAGGGCCGAATCGCTGGCAAGGGAGATATGCTCGATTTACGGTTTCCAGGAGGTGAGGGTTCCGCTCATAGAATCCACGGACATCTTTACGAGGAGTATCGGGGCTACGACTGACATCGTTGAGAAGGAGATGTATACCTTCCCCGACAGGGCTGGCCGAAGTATAACCCTGAGACCAGAAGGTACCGCATCGGTGGTGAGGGCATATATCGAAAACCATCTCCATACCCTTCCTTCTCCTCAAAAGTTTTTTTACTCTGGCCCGATGTTTCGATATGAGAGGCCGCAGAAAGGACGCTTCAGACAATTCCATCAGATAGGTGCGGAAGCATTCGGCGTGGGAGTTCCGGAATTGGACGCCGAGGTTCTCTCGATGCTCAGGGTGTTTCTCGAGAAGCTCGGGTTGCGGGGATTGAATTTTGAAGTTAATTCTATCGGCTGCGACGACTGCAGACCGGCATTCAGGAAGGCCCTGCTCGATTTTTTCTCTCCCTTCCTCAATGACCTCTGTCCCGACTGTCAGAGGAGATATGCGAGCAACCCCCTACGCATATTGGACTGCAAGGTTGAAAGGTGCATTCAGCTGAGGAGTGGAGCCCCGCGGGTTACCGATTTCCTCTGCGGAGCGTGCAGAGATCATTTTGAAACGCTCCTTTCCTTACTGGACGTTCTCCATATCCCGCACACCCTGAATCCGGTCCTCGTGAGGGGTCTTGACTATTATACGAGGACGACATTCGAGGTCACAAGTGAACATCTCGGTTCACAAAAGGCCGTGGCTGCCGGGGGGCGCTATGACAAACTCGTAGAGGAGTTTGGTGGACCGAAGACACCCGCCATCGGTTTCGCCATCGGTATCGAAAGACTCATAACGCTCATGAAAGAACGGGGAGAGCCCTCTCCGCCTTCGCCGGATGTCTTTATTGCGACTCTCGGCAGAAGGGCCGTAATCAAAAGCGCCGTGCTGGCTGAAGAGCTCCGAGCACGGGGTTTCTGGGCGGAAGTGGGCTATGACGGCTCTTCCCTCAAGAGCCAGCTTCGCAAGGCGGACAGGCTCTCTTCCCGGTATGCCGTTATTATCGGAGAGGACGAACTTTCGTCGGGTAAGCTTACATGGAAAAACCTGAGGGACGGCACTCAGGGCGAGATAGACGGTAACGATATGGCAGAATTTCTTTCCTCCCTGTCCCGTCATCCTCAATCATAAGTTAAGAGCATTCCTCCGCGTCAGGATATCTTCCGGGACGCGCTATCACTCATATCGACAGAAAGAAGACATTTTCGGTATAATTTATCATGGAAGTTTTGAGATGAAAACCATCCGGATCTGTCACGTGGACTCAAAACCCATGTGGTATCCCCGGGTAACATGAAGAAGGTACTTGTCATCGACGACGAACCCTTCATCCTCATGATGATCGAGGCCAAGCTGAGCGAGGCCGGCTTGAACGTTCTCACCCTGAGGGAAGGCAGAGACGCCCTGTCTTTCATAAGGGGGGAGCTACCTGACCTTGTCATTCTCGACTGGATGATGCCCGGGCTGAGCGGAATAGAACTCTGCAGGATGGTTAAAGAAGATCCTGAGCTCAGCCATATACCGATATTCCTCCTCACCGCGAAAGGGCAGGACGCAGACAAGGAAGCAGCATTCGAGTCGGGGGCATCCCTTTACATAACGAAACCGTTCAGCCCCAAAGCCCTCCTTAAGATGGTGAACGACGCGATAGGGGGTCAATGACCGCATGGATTCATCCTCTCTTCCCTATACGACGAAAGACTTCGAATTGACGATCAGGGAGCTCAGTGATACCTACGAAGAGCTCTCCCTCCTCTATCGACTCCCGGAGATCTTATCGGGCATGGGTGTGGACGAGATAGCGCAACAAGTCGTTGAGGAGGCGATCACCACTCTGGACGTAAAGACTGCTGCACTTCTTCTCTATGATGAGGATGGCAGGAAACTCTGCACAAAGGCTTTCAGGGGACGCTGGGATAAGAGTACCATCCCTTTCGGCGATAATAGTGTGATCTGGGATGCCGTGGAGGGGAAGAAGCCATTAGCCTTCTGCAAACTCCCCGAAACAGATCAGGTGGATTTTGCCCCGTCCGGAAGCCCTGTCCTTGTCTGTCCCCTCATCGGCAAGGAAAAACTCATCGGCGCGATGGTTCTTGCTGACCGGGAATCACAGGCGGAATTTTACTCCAACGATATCCAACTCATGATGGCCATAGCATCACATGCAGCATTGACGATCGAAAATGCCCTCCTTTACAAGGAACTTGAGGATTTCTTACTCTTTGCGATCCGGTCCCTGGTGAAAGCCCTCGAAGCATCTTCCGAGTGGACGGCAGGCCATACGGAGCGTGTCACGGAATATGCCATTGCGATCGGGACCATCATGGGCCTCACCGAAAAACAGATCGAGAGGCTTAAGGTCTGTTCTCTTCTCCACGACATAGGGAAAATAGCCATTTCTAAGGAAATCCTCGACAAGCCGGATAATCTGACCCCGGAAGAGATCAGAGAGGTACAGAGACATTCGATGATAGGCGCTGAGATACTCGGGGGATTTAAGCAACTGCAGGACGTGATAAGCGGGATTAAATATCACCACGAACACTGGGACGGTTCCGACAGCTTCATGGGACTCAAAGGCGAGGATATCCCGCTCATGTCAAGGATTCTGGCGGTAGCGGACACCTTCGACGCTATGACGTCCGACCGGCCATACCGGAAAAGGAAGGCACGGGAAGAAACGATACGAGAGATCCTCAGCTTAGCCGGGAGGCAGTTTGACCCCGCTGTCGTCGATGCGTTCAGGAAGTGGATCAGCCGACAACATCCAGTCTCCTCACCGTAAGGGGTATTCCCAACTCATCGGTGATCTTTCTGCACCGTTCTATATCCACACCGTCCATCTCCACTACAGTCGCCTGAACACGGGGAATGTACTTCTTTGCCTCCCTGAGAAATGAAATGATCTCAGGAAATGCATTCTTGAAGAGAGGCGAGCAGATCCGGTTGTAGGTCTCTTCATCCTGGGCGTCGAGGCTCACTGAGATGGCATCCACAATGCCCTGCAACTCACTTACGATATTCCGTTTATGAATCAGATTTCCGTGGCCGTTCGTGTTCACCCTCACATTGCCGCCCCGATCTTTTATCCACCGGCCGAGATTCTTGACCGTATCGAGCCTGATGAACGGTTCGCCGTATCCGCAGAAGACAATTTCATGATATTGAGACGGGTCACCGATGGCACGCTTGAGTTCTTCCTCCGTCGGCTCCAGAGAAATTCTGAGGTTGTGCCCCTTCACGTAGTCGGTGTGGAATTTTACACAGAAGGAACAATGGTTGGTGCATCTGTTCGTTACGTTGAGATAGAGGCTGTCCCTGATCCTGTATGCGATTTCACCCTTGTCAGGCACTTCGCCTATCCTGAAAAGGCGCCGTGCGTTAAGGGTCGTTATTCTGACGACGTCCTCAGAATGAACTCCTCGCAACTCCGCAATCTTCCTTATCGTATGGATGAGAAAGGCAGGCTCATTCCTCTTCCCCCTCACGGGATCGGGTGCCAGGAAGGGCGCATCCGTTTCGACGAGGAGATGTTCGTCCGGAATGGCCGCGACTATTTCCCGGAGGTTTTCTGCGTTCCTGAAGGTGACCGGCCCCGCAATAGAGACGGAGAGGCCCATGCGAACAGCCTTCTCGGCCATATCCCTGTCGCCCGAAAAGCAGTGTAAGACCCCCCTGCTGATACCGGCTTCGCCCAGTATCTCGAGGGTATCTTCCTTCGCCTCGCGGCTGTGGACAATGATCGGTAGGCCCGTTTCTCTTGCAAGCGCGAGATGTCTTCTGAAGATATCCTTCTGTATGTCCCGCGGTGAATGATCGTAATGGTAGTCGAGACCCGTCTCCCCGATCGCCACCACCTTATCCTTCTTTGTCAGTTCGGCGATCCCCCGATAAGAATCTTCCGTAAAATCTTTAGCGTCGTGGGGATGCATGCCGACTGAGGCATAGACGAAGTCATATTTTTCAGAGATTGCGGTGTTCCGGTTATTGCTCTCAAAATCAGAACTCACCGTGAGGATAGCCTCGACACCGGCATCCCTCGCCCGGAGTATGACGGCATCTCTCGAATCGCCTTCAAAGGTCCCCCGGTCGTTTAGAATCTCAGAATCATCGGGGAACATGTCGAGGTGGCAGTGGGTGTCGATCATGCTCCGAACTTCTTGAGTCTGCCGGCATTGGCAAGGGCAAGGGGAAGGATATGGACTGCAGGGAAAACGCCCAGTTCCCCCTTGAGGCATTCTCTCTCGGAGAATGATGAGCAGACCCCGCCGAGGACATAGGGCGACTTCATGATAAGCGGCACCGGATGCCAGCTGTGTCCCTTCATGAGGGCGGGTGTGGAATGGTCGCCGGTTATGACAAGGACATCGGGCCTAAGGGAGACGATTTCGGGCAGCAGTCTGTCGAATTCCGCTATCCGCGCTGCCTTGCCTTCAAAGTTCCCGTCTTCGCCGTAGGAGTCGATCTTCTTAACGTGGAGAAAGAAGAAATCGTGCTCGTGATACCTTTGCTTCAGAAAGGCTATCTCCTCTTCAACGCCCCCTTCGAGTGCCGGCGTGCTCATACCAACGAGCCGCGCAAGCCCCCGGTACATCGGATACGTCGCTATCGCAAGCGCATTCAGACCGAATGACGCCTGGAAAGTGGGGATATGGGGCATGCTCGAGAACCCCCTCATGAGGATGGAATTCGCCTTTTCCTCAGCCTTCAGCACCTCCCCTATCTTCTTTATCACCCTTTCCGCAACGTCAGCCACATTTCGGGCACTCTCTGAGAGGGGTTCGGGGCTGAGAGGGGGCATGCCTTCCTTCTGAGGGTCTGTATCGCCGATCATCCCCGCAGCAGGATCAAGAGGTTCGGAAAATCTCATGAGGAGAGCGAACCGGTGTTCCATCCCTGGCGCAAAGACAAGATCGGCGTGATCGATCCGCTTA
This sequence comes from Thermodesulfovibrionales bacterium, assembly GCA_035622735.1. Classification (NCBI taxonomy): domain Bacteria; kingdom Pseudomonadati; phylum Nitrospirota; class Thermodesulfovibrionia; order Thermodesulfovibrionales; species Thermodesulfovibrionales bacterium. The sequence goes on from DASPUT010000089.1 coordinate 10,751, forward strand.
ATCTCTCTCCCGAGCTTCTCCGTAATCCTTCTGCTCTGCTCCGTAGGAATTCTCCCTGCCCTCCTGTCGATAACAACGCCATCCCGGACCGTGGCGTAATTACATCTCACCGCCACGTCTCTCCGCGTGATCTCAAGCCCGAGGCCGAGGGCCTCTAAAACTCCCCTTCCGATCTGATATTCCACCGGATCGTATCCAAAGAGGCCGAGATGTCCCGGGCCGCTGCCGGGGGTTATCCCCCAGCCGACAGGCAGATGGAGACCGCACGCCGACTCCCTCGCAAGGGCATCAAGATTGGGCGTATCTGCCGCCTCAAGTTCGGTCTTTCCCCTCAGAGGAAGTCCTCCCAGCCCGTCGAGGACAACGAGCACTATCTTGGTGCTATTTTGCTGGACCAATGGTCCTATAAGATTCTGCATAGATTTTTAGTTTAATGAAAGGAGGGCTTTTTTGCAACGTCACCGCTTCTCGTGATCTTCCTCGTCGTCCTTCAGCATCCTGTATTTCGGTCTTTCCGGATCATCGTACTGGCCACTCTTAACCGACCATAAAAAGATAAGCCAGGCAGCTATTCCCAGGAGGGCGGCAAGGAAGATGAGGAGGAAGGTGCTCCACATATCTGCTTCTTATTATACCTCATTCCCTTCGCGATCACGATTCTGTTATTATTAGATCACTGAGAGATATCCAGAGGAGGAATATTCTGAGTGAGTGTTCTTGACGCGATAGGGGGAACGCCCCTCGTCCGGCTTGACAGGATCAATCCGAATTCCAGAGTCAGACTTTATGCGAAACTCGAGGGAGCTAATCCCGGTGGTTCCGTAAAAGATAGAATTGCTTATTACATGATCAGAGATGCGGAAGATGACGGCAGGCTTACCTCCGGACTCACAATCCTCGAGCCGACCAGCGGGAACACAGGAATCGGACTCGCAATGGTTGGGGTATCAAAGGGTTACAGGGTAAAACTCGTGATGCCTGAGTGCGTGAGCATCGAGAGGAGGAAGACCCTTGAGGCCTTCGGTGCCGAATTACTGCTCAGCGCAGGATGCGAGGGGACGGACGGTGCCATCAGGCTTGCCCACCGGGTTTACGATGAGGACCGTGGCGGCTATTTCATGCCGGACCAGTTTAACAACCCTTCTAATGTCAATGCCCATTATGAAACGACCGGTAGAGAAGTCATTGAACAGACAGGGGGCGAGATAAGCCATTTTATTGCGGGTATGGGCACGACCGGGACGCTGATGGGTGCAAGCCTTCGGCTAAAGGAATACAACAGGGGGATACAGATAATCGGTGTCGAACCGAACATCGGCCATAAGATTCAGGGCTTAAAGAATATGTCCGAATCGATAGTTCCCGGCATCTATGACCCTTCAAGACTGGATGATAAGGAGACCATCGCGGATGACGATGCCTTTCAGGCCGCCAGAAGACTCGCGATCGAAGAAGGCCTCTTCGTCGGTATGAGCAGCGGCGCTGCCATCTGGGTCGCCCTCAGGAAGGCCGTGGAACTCAGGGAAGGCACGATCGTGGTGATCCTCCCCGACAGGGGTGACCGGTATCTCAGCACCGCTCTCTTTGCGTCGGTCTGTGCTCATTGTCCTCCCTAAAACCATGATCACATTCTGCAAGGTTGACAAATACCCAGGATATGGGATAGTTTTATTGCATGCATATCACGAGAGAAACAGACTATGCCGTTAGGTGCGTGCTCTACCTTTCAGGAGTCTCTGACGGCGTCTCCGTTGTGGATGACATCGCAGGGGAGATGGGGATACCGAAAAGCTTTCTCGCGAAAATCCTCCAGAAACTCGCGAAGGCGGGGATTGTTACGTCCATCCGGGGCGTCAAGGGGGGCTTCAGACTGGCGCAGAAACCGGAACGGATAAATCTTCTCAAGGTCATCGAGGCGACGCAGGGTCAGCTGTCCCTCAACCTCTGCGTTCTGGACGAGAAGAGTTGCTCACGGAGCAGCACCTGCTCGATTCATCCAGTGTGGGTGAGGATTCAGGATATCATGGAAAAGGAACTGAAGAGGCAGAGCTTCAAAGGGTTCCTCAGGGAATCGGTCTCCAGAGAAACAAACGTCCCTAAAAGGCCCTCATCGAAGGATTAGGCTTTATTTTATTCTCCGAGATATCATCCTGAATTCCTCGGTGCCTGCCTTTTCGAGCAGTTGAAACAATACCGTTTCGGTTCCCGTTATTACGGCACCTGCGTCCCTCATGAATTCGATGCCGGTCGTATGGTTACCTCTCGCCCGAGAACAGACCGCGTCGCTGACGACATGCACTGCATATCCTTCCTTTAACAACCCAAGACATGTCTGGAGTACGCAGATATGGGTCTCCATTCCGGCGAGGATGACCTTCTTCTTCCCGGAAGAGGAGAGGGACCGCAAAAATGCAGCCTCCCTGCAGCATCCGAAGTCCGTCTTTTCGATGGGCTCGTAAGACGCAAGGGCAGTCCTGACCTCACCAACCGTCGGGCCCAGGCCTTTCGGATACTGTTCCGTGAGGACCATGGGAATCTTGAAAATCTTGGCCGCCTCGACGAGGTGAAGAGTGTTAGCAATTACCTTCTCCCTCTCACCCATTACAGCGGCAAGCTTATCCTGGATATCAACGATGGCGAGGATCACCTCGCCCCTTATCAGGAAAAATCTTTCCATAAAATTAGCAATGCTCTCGACAAAAAGGGACCCGGACAACCTCCCCGGCGTCGTATCCGGATCCCTCTGTATCATTGAAAGAGGTGTTACAGCCTCCCCTTCAAGAGACTGTCGACCACCGACGGGTCAGCGAGTGTTGATGTATCTCCCAGGTCCTCGACCTGCCCATGTGCGATCTTTCGCAGAATCCTTCTCATGATCTTTCCGCTGCGCGTCTTCGGCAGCCCGGGCGCGAACTGGAGTTTATCGGGCGTTGCGATAGGCCCGATGACCGTCCTGACATGGCCCACCAAGATCTTCTTCAGCTCGTCCGTCGGCTGATTGCCCTCTTTGAGAGTGACATAGACGTAGATGCCTTCGCCCTTGATGTCATGGGGATAGCCGACCACCGCCGCTTCTGCTACCGTGTCATGGCTGACGAGCGCTGATTCGACCTCCGCGGTGCCGAGCCTGTGGCCCGAGATATTGATGACGTCGTCAATTCTGCCCATGAGCCAGTAATCGCCGTCCTTGTCGACGCGCGCACCGTCGCCGGTCAGATACTTGCCGGCGAATCTCGAAAAATAGATCTCTTTGATACGCTTGTTTTCAGGGTCTCCGTACGTTCCCCTCAGCATGCCAGGCCATGGTTTTTCGATGATGAGGTACCCTCCTTCATCAACCCCTGCCGGAGATCCGTCCTCTTTTATGACCTTAGGGACGACGCCGGGGAAGGGTCGGTTCGCCGAACCGGGCTTCAATGTCATTGCGCCCGGGAGCGGAGTGATGAGGATGCCTCCCGTTTCCGTCTGCCACCACGTGTCGACAATGGGGAGTTTACTTTTGCCGACATGGCTATGGTACCACACCCATGCCTCGGGGTTTATCGGTTCTCCCACCGTTCCAAGGAGCCTCAATGAGGATAGGTCATGCTTGTTCACCCATCTTTCCCCTTCCCTCATCAGAGCCCTGATGGCAGTCGGAGCGGTATAGAAGATATTCACCTGATGCTTGTCTACGATGTCCCAGAACCTTCCGGGGTTCGGATAGGTCGGAACCCCCTCGAACATGAGGCTTGTGGCCCCGAGGGAGAGAGGCCCGTAGACAATGTAGCTGTGCCCCGTCACCCAGCCTATGTCTGCGGTGCAGAAGTGGATGTCTTCCTCATGATAATCGAAAATCCACTTGAATGTAAGATTGGTATAGAGCAGATAGCCGCCCGTGGTGTGGAGAACACCCTTCGGTTTTCCGGTAGAACCTGACGTATAGAGGATAAACAGCCGATCCTCGGCATCCATATGTTCAGGCTCGCAGTAGGCACCCACGTCGGGAGCGGACATTTCGGCATTCCACCATGAATCTCTTCCATCGTGCATATTGATTTCTCCGCTCTTCGACCTCTGAACAACGAGCGTTTTCTCGACTGTAGGACACTCGTTAAGCGCCTCGTCGGCGTTAGCCTTCAGGGGAACAAATTTTCCTGCCCTCACACCTTCATCGGCCGTAATGAGAAGCTTCGCCTTACAGTCCTGAATCCGGTCCCTGAGGGCCTGGGCACTGAACCCGCCGAAGACGATGCTGTGTATCGCCCCGATCCTCGAACACGCGAGCATCGATATTGCAAGTTCAGGGATCATCGGAAGGTATATGGTGACCCGATCACCCTTTTTGATGCCGAGTTTTTTCAGAACGTTCGCGAGTTTGTTCACCTCGTAGTAGAGCTGCTGGTAGGTATAGGTCTTGTAACTTCCATCATCGGCCTCCCAGATTATGGCTGCCTTGTTTCGCGTCGCCGTCTTGATATGTCTGTCAAGGCAGTTCACAGAGACATTCAGCTTTCCGCCACTAAACCATTTGATCTCGGGTTTTTCAAAACTATAGTCAAGAACCTTGTTCCATTTCTTGAACCAGGTGAGTTGCTTCTCCGCCATTTCACCCCAGAAACCTTCGGGGTCTTCAACAGACTTCTTGTAGAGCTTCTCATACTCGGCCAAACTCTTGATATGGGCATCCTTACTGAACTCCTTTGATGGCGGAAATGTCCTATTCTCGGCCATCAGCACATCGATCTTCTTTGCATCAGCCATTCCTTTTTTCCTCCTCTTTATTTTCAGTCAAAGAGAACCTGAAGCCGGGCGGCAGGGGAGACGGGCCTCTTGCCGCACGGCAACAGAATCTCATCAAACGAATCCGATTCGTCTCATCAGGTTCCGTAGACGACCTGATGCCCTCTTCTCGGAAGAGATCAAGTCGCTCGGGCCTTCTCCGACCCGGGAGAGCCTTTTGCTAATCTTCTGCGCCGATCCCTATATATTCCCTGAGTTTTTCCCCGGAGAACTTCTTCTCTGCCTCTCTGTCAGGCGCCATGAGCGAAACGAGAATACCGATGAGGAAGGCGGCCGCCATCGAGTATATGCCGGGATTCCTGAGCGGGAAGATAGGCTTCGGCATATTCGCCTTTGCCTCTTTCACCTGGCCCTCCGATGATTTCTTCACGGAAGCGATGGAGGCATCAATCTCCGCGAGTTTCGCCGCCTCCAGTCCAGCAACCTTCTGCTTTTCTAACTCCGTGACCTTCGCCTTCGTCGTCTCCTCGATCGCCTTCACTTGCTTCCCTATCGCGTCCACTTCACTCTTATGAACTATGTCGACCCAGACTGTGGGGCTGAGGATCAGGAGCACCGTCGCAACAATAAGACCGGTATAGATGCTTGTTACCGCTCCCGCCGTCGTAAACCTCTTCCAGAGAATCGACATCAAGAGTGCAGGGAAATTAGCACTCGCTGCGATAGCAAAGGTCAGCCCGACGAGGAATGCGACATTCTGCCCCTTAAAGAGTATTCCGAGGAGTATCGCCGTAATTCCGAGTCCAACCGTGGCGATTTTAGCGACCTTCACCTCGTCTTTCTCCGACGCCTGTCCACGCCTGATGACGCCGACAAAGAGATCATGTGAGAACGCGGATGCACCGGCGAGGGTGAGCCCGGAAACGACCGCAAGGATCGTGGCAAAAGCGACTGCGGAAAGGAACCCGAGGAATAGGTTGCCTCCGAGCGCTTCGGCGAGGAGAGGGCCTGCCATATTGCCGCCCTTGTCTATGCCCATGATGACCTTCTGGCCGACGAGCACCGCTGCGCCGAAACCGATGGTGACGGTGAGGATGTAGAAATAGCCGATGAACCCCGTGGCAAAGAAAACCGATTTCCTCGCCGCCTTCGCATCAGGGACCGTGTAGAACCTCATGAGGATGTGGGGGAGTCCCGCCGTACCGAACATGAGGGCAAGCCCGAGGGAAAAAGCGTCTATGGGATTCGTCACGAGACCGCCCGGTTCAAGGAATTTATTGGTGTAGAGCTTTTCGGCCTGGCCGAAGAGTTCACCGTAACTGAAACCGAACTGCGCGAGAGTCAGAATGACGAGGAGCGTGGCGCCTCCGAGGAGCAGGCATGCCTTGATAATCTGGACCCAGGTCGTGGCGATCATACCGCCGAAGAGGACGTACGATATCATGAGAGCGCCTGTTATGACAATCGCAACCTCAAAGGGCAGACCGAACATGAGCTTTATGAGGGTTCCCGCACCAACCATCTGAGCAATGAGGTAGGTGAGAACGACGACGACTGATCCGGCAGCTGCAGCGGCCCGTATCGGCCTCTGGTTCAGACGGTATGCGACGACGTCGGCAAAGGTATATTTGCCGAGGTTTCTGAGAGGTTCTGATATAAGGAACATGATGATCGGCCATCCGACAAGCCATCCGACAGAATAGATGAGGCCGTCATAACCCTTTGTCGAGACGATTCCCGCGATCCCGAGGAAGGAGGCCGCACTCATGTAATCGCCGGCGAGAGCAAGGCCGTTCTGGAAACCGGTGATGTTCCTGCCCGCTGCGTAGAAATCCTTTGTCGTCCTCGTCCTTTTAGCCGCCCAGTAAGTAATCACAAGGGTGCTGATAACAAAAAGGACAAAGAACATTATCGCGACAGGGTTTGCCTGTCCTATCATAGTCTGTGTTGCTTGTGGCATGGTTAACCTCCTATCTTATCTTTGACTTTTTTGACGAGGATGTCATATTTGTTGTTCGCCCAGAAGATGTAGATCCCTGTGAATACCCACGAAAAAACGATCGTACCGACCGCTATCGGTATCCCGATTGTGGTTGCCGTTCCGGGACCAAGTTTTTGCGCCAAAAACGGTTTGTTGAAAGCGATGAGGGCGATAAACCCGAAATAGAGAACGAGTTCCAGAATCGTCAGGATGACGGAAATCGTGTTCTTTTGACTCGACAACGATTTGAAATCGTCATCTTCGAGAATTTCGTGCACTGTTTTCTTGCTGCTCATAAATATTACCTCCTTTAGGGTTCGTTGCTTTCTTTCTCACAGATTGCTTAATTCACACGATACTCTGAATCGATCACCTCCCTTGAGCCTCAATTTTAGAAGATCCCCGACGCTCGTGATGCCGATACCCGAGAGCATCGGGATGAGTCGTTGAAAGACCTGCGCCGTAATGAAGGCATCCATCATCGCATTGTGAGCCCCTGAAACGGGAATGCCTAAATTTCTCGCGATGTCATATAACTGCTTGTAATCCCTCGGCGGAGAGGTGAAAGAACTGTGGGAAGGAACCGCACTCCTGACAAAATCGTACAACAGCAACGTGTCGAGAACGGGATTCTTCAAGACCCGACCGAAGAGCCTTTTCATCTCTCTGTTGATAAAGCACATATCTATGGATATGTAATGACCTA
>DASPUT010000090.1 GCA_035622735.1 Thermodesulfovibrionales bacterium
CCCTCTTGCCGTTCAGGTCTTTCAGGTTCCTTATCTTCGAATCCATCGGGACCGCGATGACCCATCTCACCGGTCTGAACCCTTCCTTGGCGTACCGCAATTCAGCGACTTCCATCACGTCCGCATTCTGTTCAAGGACCCAGTCCTGCCCGGTAAGCCCGCAGTCAAGGTGTCCGTCTTCAACATACCGTGCCATCTCCTGGGCTCTGATGAGCATCGACTCTATCTCTCCGTCGTCGAAGACGGGATAGTAGGAACGGGTCGAGACGCTTATGTGGTACCCGGCCTTCTTAAAGAGCCGTAGTGTTGATTCTTGGAGGCTTCCCTTCGGGAGCCCGAGCTTCAGGGTCTTCTTCTTGCCGTTCATGCCTTCATTACCTCCTCGGGCAGACCGATCCTCCCCAGCACCGCGGATGCCGCGGCTACGGCGGGATTGGAAAGATATACCTCGCTTTCCGGATGCCCCATCCTTCCGACAAAATTCCTGTTCGTTGTCCCGAGCGCCCTCTCCCCCTTCGCGAGTATCCCCATGTGCCCTCCGAGGCAAGGTCCGCACGTAGGGGTCGAAAAGACGGCCTCTGCCTCCACGAAAATATCCGCCAGTCCCTCTTTCATCGCATCCCGATAGATCTGCTGTGTTGCCGGAATGACGATTAAGCGGACATTCGGATTTACCTTATTCCCCCTGATCACCGCAGCGGCCTCTCTCAGGTCTTCAAGCCTGCCGTTCGTGCATGAGCCGATGACTACCTGATCTATCGTTATCCGCGAAAGCTCGGCTGCGGGTTTCGTGTTCGAAGGAAGATGCGGGCAGGCCACGGTGAGCGGTATCTTGGAGCAATCGTATTCTCTCGTTTCGACGTACCGGGCATCAGGCCCTGATGTATACATCGTGTAAGGCCTCCGTGCCCTTCCCTTCGCATAGGCCTCTGTCTCTGAGTCGGGCACAATGACGCCGCTCTTGCCCCCTGCCTCTATCGCCATATTACAGATCGTCAACCTTCCGGACATCGAAAGATTCCTTATCGCCTCGCCTTCGAATTCCATCGCCCTGTAGAGTGCACCGTCAACGCCGATGTCGCCTATCGTATGGAGTATCAGGTCCTTTCCGCCGACCCACTTATTGAGCTTGCCCCGGTAGATGAATTTCATCGACTCAGGGACCTTGAACCAGCATTCCCCCGTCGCCATGGCCGCTGCGACATCCGTCGAGCCGACCCCTGTGGCAAAGGCGCCGAGTGCACCGTACGTGCAGGTGTGGCTGTCTGCGCCGATGATGAGATCGCCGGGAACCACGAGGCCCTGTTCGGGCAGGAGTGCATGCTCGACGCCCATCCTCCCCACCTCGAAATAGAGGCCGAGACGGTATTCTCTCGAAAACCCCCGCAGCAACTTGCACTGTTCCGCAGCCTTGATGTCCTTCTGGGGAGCGAAATGGTCGGGGATGAAGGCGATACGGTTTCTGTCAAAGACGTCCGCCGCACCTATCTTCTTAAACTCCTGTATCGCTATGGGGGCCGTAATGTCGTTAGCGAGGATGAGGTCGACCTTCGCGTTGATCAATTCGCCCGGAACGACTTCCTTCTTTCCGGTATGGGCAGCCAATATCTTCTCTGTGATCGTCATGTATCCTCCCGAGGACTCAACAGTAAGAGTTGTATTATATCCCTATGATGCCCACATTGACAAGGGTTTCAGGCGTGCTGCCGTCTTTCTCTTTGTCCATGAAAGAGAGAACAGGCGAAAAAAAGGTTATGCCCTTGAACAACCATGATCTGCATCAGGAACTTTTACTTTCTGTGAGGCTAATCTATATAATAAAAGAATACCCAATGAAGGACGGAACCGTGCAGAACGCTTTACTCGCGGACATATCCCGTAGTCGTGTTTTATAAGGTCTTGCTAAGAGCAGCCATCCTGCTCTCTGCCGTCATCTCTTGCGTGTCTTCGGAGGTCTTCGCAGAGACTCATCTGCCCGGGAATCACAATCCTCTAAAGGTATCTGACGGGGTTGCGGGTCGCCAAGGTGCTGTTGCGTGGTCGAAGGACGGCAAACGAATCGCGTTTATCAGGGATGGCCTGTTTCTCTACGATGTAGCCGGCAGGGAACAAAAACGGATAAAGATCAACGAGCCATATTACCTCTCCTGGGGGTCAGGTGACAGCCTCTTCGTTCTTTTTCGAAAGGAGGGGAGGAAGGCCCTCTGCCGGGTAGCTGCAGACAGTCTCGACAGTAAAGAGATAACTCTCGAGGGCGAGCCCGAGGCGGTCTTTCCCGTCTTCGACGACAGGAAGCTCCTCATCCTGTCTTCAGGGCTGAAGGCCACATCCATCGGCATGGAAGCATCTTACCGTCTGATGCTCCTCGATATCGAAAAGGGTACGGTAAGAACGTTATACGAAAGCTCGAGGATTCTCCCCACAAGAAATGCTGATATCGATTACGTAAGCGGATGGGTATATCCCGGAACGAATCCCTTCGATACGACGATCCTGACGATGGAGTTCGTCAAACCCCCGGCCTTTCCCCCTTATCTCAGGATAGGCACCACTGACTATGTCACGGGGAAGGCGAAAGAGATCGGCAGGGTCAGGCACAAGAAATTCTCTGTCCCGTCCAGCTGGTCGCCGGACGGCATGCGGCTTGCACTGCCCGATGAAGAGGAACACTTAAAAATTATTGACATGGCTGGCGGAGGAAAGGAAATAGACAATGAAGTTTTCGGTACGTTCCCCGCGTGGAACCCGAAGGGGAGCCAGATATTCTTTGGCGGGTATCTCTTGAGCGCCGACGGAAAGAAGAAGGAGGAACTCATTTCACAAGGACGGGAAAGCGTTGCGCTCTGGTCTCCCGACGGCACTAAAATGGCCCTTCTCTTTAGCGATGAACTCTGGCTCCTCGATAATTTCAGGCCCTCTCTCATCCCGCCAGACAGGACCTTTCCCGAGGACCTCTTCAAGACGGTCCTGCTCCTGAAGGAGCTTCTGCGTGAGGGTCTTCTCACCGAGACTGAATACGAGCATCGACACGGAGCGCTTCTCAAGGAACCCGGGGGGCCGCAGTGAACCGCGTTTTTCTCTCTATCTTCTTCCTTGCGGTGATGGGTGCGAGTTTCGGTTTGGCCTTTGCAGAAGAGTCCTGTCTTTCCTGTCACGAAGAAAAGACCCCGGGCATTGTGCGTTACTGGAAGGAGAGCATCCATTTCAAGAAGGAGGTGGGGTGCACCGACTGTCACGGCAATGACGCGGAAGCGAACCACAGGCGGGAGGTGATCGTGGATGCCGCGCGATGCGGCGCCTGCCACAAGAGGGCCTTCAGCGAACATAGCCTGAGCAAGCATGGGATCGGAGCGAAATCTGGACGTGGCTGTACACGGAATATCGGAAAGTCTTCCGTTACCGACGAGAGCTGCATCTTCTGCCATACGACAGGTTCGACAAAGCCTTTGGCGACCGCGCAGTGCGGGATGTTTCTCTCGCAGAGCCCGGAAATGCAGAGGCAGGGCTGCGATTCCTGTCATCGGGTAGAGTCGCGATGCGATACCTGCCATACGAAGCACGGAACAGACCTGACCCTGGCAAGGAAGCCAGAGACCTGCGGGACCTGCCATATGGGGCCCGACCATGCGCAGCTCGAGATGTGGGAATCGTCTTCTCACGGAGTCATTTACCGGCAGGGTGGAGAAAGGTCCGCCCCATCCTGCGCCACCTGCCACATGAACGGCGGGTCCCACAATGTGAGCAGGGGGATAACGGTCGGTCTGTCTGAAGAGGCTGCTGAGATAAAGAAGAGGGAACGGGATTTTATGCTCTCCGTCTGTTCCGGATGTCATACCGCAACCCTGGCACGGAGGAGTCTCGATGACGCCGACAAGGTTGAGCTGCAGAGCTGGGCACTTGTCGAAGAAGCCCGGAACATTGTAACGGAACTTAACAATGAGGGCCTTCTCGTGCCTTCGCCCTCTGAAAGGCCGCCACACCCGTTGTTCGGCAAGGACTTTGTCATCGGGCACCAGATGCTCTATGAGAATCTGTCCCTTGTCGAGAGCCTTTACTTTAAGATGAAACAGTTCTCCTATATGAGCGCGTATAAGGGCGCCTTTCACCAGAACCCTGACTATGCCCACTGGTACGGAAATGCGCCGCTCAAGTTGGCCCTCTCGGAGATAAAGAGCGAGGCATCTCTCTTGCGGCAGATGAATACCCTGAAAAAAAGGATCGAAAACCTCACCGGCGAGGCGGAGCCCCGGGAAGGAGAGGCCAGGGAAATAGAGAGGAGCCTCAGGGAACTCAGAGAGAAGAGACTAAGAGGAGAGATCTCGGAGAAGGAATATAGAGAGCTGAAGGAAAGCGTTTTAAAGGAAAAGGGACTTTGACTGCCTTGAAGGGGAAGCTCCGGCACATATGAAGGAAGGGAGAGAAGAGAGACAGGAAAAGCTCCCTATCGATGCCAAGCTCCTTTCTGAGGCTGTCATGGAGCTCAACATATCGAGGCGGAGTGTCAGTATCTATCCCCGCGAGCATCCGCTGACGAGAGGGGCTATCGAACGGGCATTTCAGCTCCTCCAGAGGCTTTTTGAGATCCGCGGCAGCATTACCCTCGGCATTGTAAAGGACACCCTCGTGATCGACGAGTATATCCTCGAAAGGAAGAACCCTGTCTTCAGGGAATTCGCCCATAACCTGAGCAGCCGGGGTATCGTAGCGATCACCTTTACTTCTGGAGTCAGTATGGAGGAACTCCTCTTACTCCATGAACTGATAACCATGCAGGATTCCCTTCCCGCGCAGGATATGATCGAGCTTGCGGGGCAGAGGGGTCTCACCCATATAAGCCTCTCTCCCCTCGACATGTCGAGGCTGCGCTTTGTCGAAGATCGCATGAGAGAAGGCGGCTCTGAAACTGATCTCTATGAAGACTATGTGTACGCCCTTCTCGAGGGCAAACTCGCCGACGGAGACGCCGAAGAGGTTGTCCTCAATGTCCCTCCCGGGAATATCGCCACTTTTCTTAATAATCGTCTGGATGAAGAAACATCGGGCGAGACATACGAAAGGGTGATCACGACATACCTCAAGGGGAAGGGTGAGCAGAAGTCCCGGGGCGAACTCTTCGCAAGGTTCGTCTCGCTCATTGAAGACCTCACTCCTGAACTGAAACAGCAGTTCCTGAGAAGAGCGGTCAGCACCGGTGTCATGGATTCAGGCGAAATCGACAGGTTGCTCGAGAAGCTTACGCTGGACGATCTCGAGCGAATGATGAACTTTTTCAAGGGGCATCCGACTCTCATACCGGAGAGTCTCAGAAATCTTATCGACAAACTTGGGGCCGCAAAAAAGGAAGGCGGATTCTTCGATACAGTGAGTTCTCAGAGAACGGTCGTCGATGATATCGAGATCGACGGAACCTTTAAGAGATTCTTCGCGGAAGACCAGTTTCAGAACTTCGTATCCGATGAATATCGGACGGAACTGGAACGGATGCTCGAGCACAGCGGCGGAAGGCGATCCGCCGCGGATGATGAACTGACCAGGGTATGCAGTGACGAGGTGATAGAAAAGGAGGTTGCCGAGGTGATGCTCGAACTCCTCGATGCCGACACCTTAAGCAGGGAGGTCTGCCTGATCATCCTCACGAAGCTTTCCGGATTGGTGGACGATTTCCTCGAGACAGGAAGGTTTCAGGAGATTTGTGATATCCACAACAGCCTCTATTCCCATGCCATCACCGGAAGGTTCAAGGAAGAGACATCGGGGATGGTCGACTACTTCTTCCGGTCAGAGAATTTCATAGCAAAGCTCATGGATGCCTTCAAGACCTGGGGCAGGCATAACCGGGAAGGGGTCTTCAGGCTTTCGAACGTCTTGAAACACTATGTCATGAGCCCTCTCTTTGATGCGCTTTCGGAGGAGACCGAGGCCGCGGTGAGGAAATTCCTCCTCGAAATTCTCGTCAGGCTCAGGGTCGGCGTAGTTCCCGAGGCGGCGAGGAGGCTCGGGGATGATCGCTGGTATGTGGTGCGGAACATGCTCTACCTCATACGGGAATGCGAGGGTTCAAAATATGTTTCGTTCGTGAGGCCCTTCGCGAAGCACGGGGACAGGCGGGTCTGCATGGAGGCGCTGAAGTCTCTGCTCGCCTTCAATTCCCCTGATGCCGTCGCCTATCTCAAGTTTTACCTGCGAAGTAATAATCAGGGATTAAGGGATCAGGCGATAGCGCTTGCAGGCTCCTACAGGACGAAAGAGGTCATTCCCTATCTCATAGACCTCCTTGAAAGAAAAGATCTCCTCGGCAGGGAGATGTATAACAAGATACCGGTAATCAGGGCGCTCGGCCAGATCGGGAGCCCAGCCGCCTTGGAGCCGCTCAGGAAACTGTACTGTTCAAAGACCCTCATTTACCGGGGCCTGATTGAAGAGATCAGGGAGGAGATCTTCAGGAGCCTCTCCAGCTACCCCCCTCATGCGCTGAAGGGACTTCTCGAACTCGGCCTTCGTTCGAAGAACAGGGAGATCAGAACAATAAGCGAAAGACTCCTCAGGGGTCACGGGAAGGAAGATGGAAAAAACAACTGAGCTGATATCCCACGTCATGACTGCCCTTTCCAACTCTGCCCTCTATTCGGGAGAACATCCTGTTGTCGATGAGTTTACGGGAAAGGCGATGAGTCTTCTCGATACCCTCTATCGCGATGACTCCCTGAGCATCACCCTGCTCGGCAATAGACTCGTCATGAACGACGCTCCCCTAAACGAGAAGAGCACGCACCTCGAAAACTTCATCAAGAGGCTCCGGAGAAAGGGGCTCGAAAGGATCATCATCAGAAAAGGGGTGGACCAGGGCGAGTTGAAGACCTTCATATCCCGCATGGCCTCCGAGGGGGATGTGACGTCAACCCCTCATCTATCAGTCGGGATAGTAGAGGTGAAGTTCAGGGACGAACGGGGAGATACGAGGGGTCTCATTGAGAACAATATCGCGAAGGTGAAAGAAACCTACCAGGGAATTTCAAAATTCAAGAGCCTCGAGATGGTCGGCCTGGAGGAGGCGGTGGCCGGATTCATCACCGCCCTGAGGGAAGAGACGGACTTGCTTCGTATCATGAGTCCGGTAAAATCCTACAGCGAGTATACCTATGTGCATGCCTCTAATGTCTCGGTGCTGACACTCTTTCAGGCTGACGCCCTCGGCGTAAAGGGGGAGAGCCTCTATGACATAGGACTTGCCGGTCTTCTCCATGACGCCGGGAAGATGCTGGTTCCGAAGGAGATACTCGACAAGCAGGGAAAACTGAGCGAGGCCGAATGGGACGAGATGAAGAAGCACCCTGTCCATGGAGCGATGTATCTCTCCACCCTTCCGGATGTCCCGAAGCTGGCGGTCATAGCCGCCTTCGAACATCATATGAAGTTTAACGGAAGCGGCTATCCCGATACGAAGGGGCGCGGGAAGAAACAGCACATCCTGAGCCAGATGGTCGCGATATCAGACTTCTTCGACGCCCTGAGAACCGTAAGACCTTACCGGAAGCCGCTTGAAGTGTCCGTCATTGTAGGCCTTCTCAAGGAGGGAACCGGGAGAGATTTTAACCCGTTCCTCATCGAGAATTTCCTCGTTGCTCTCAAGCGGATAAAGGTCATTTAACGCCATCCCGCCCTGCCGTACCGAAAGAATTCCGTGCGCCACTTGCAAGTGCATCCTTTTTGTGATAAGTAGTAGGTAACGAAGAAAGGAGGATGCCATGGTACGGCAAAGATTTACCCGGCGGGATTTCTTACGGTCTGCGGGGGCCCTGACCGCATTGGCGGCTGTAGGAGAGATTCCTGCCGCGCTCTTTGCGGAAGAAAGGCTTGTGAAGTTCCCGGAGAAGACCGGCCTCATACTCCTCACGGCCAGGCCGCCCCAGCTCGAAACACCGCTTTCGTATTTCAGGGAACCCATCACGCCGAACGATGCGCTCTTTGTCCGATGGCACATCGCCAATGTTCCGACGTCCGTGAATCTGGACGAATGGAGGCTCAAGGTGGGAGGCAATACGGAAAAGGAACTCAGCCTCTCGATGGACGACCTGAAGAGGTTCGAGAGAGTAATGTATACGGCTGTCCTCCAGTGCTCCGGGAACAGCAGGAGTTTCTTTGATCCGAGGGTGGCCGGCGGACAGTGGAAGAACGGCGCGATGGGGAATGTCACCGTGACCGGGGCCCGCCTGAAAGATATTCTCAATGCGGCAGGGATCAAGGCTGGTTCAGTCGACGCCTCTTTTAACGGGCTTGATACTCCGCCCCTTCCGTCAGTCCCGGATTTCGTGAAGAGCCTCCCCCTCGATAAGGCGCTCGAGGACGACATCATCGTCGCCTATGAGATGAACGGGGCGTATATGCCGCTCTTGAACGGTTTTCCGGCGAGACTCATCGTGCCGGGATGGTATGCAACATACTGGGTAAAGGCCCTGACCGATATAACGGTCTTACCGAAGGCATTTGAGGGCTTCTGGATGAAGAGTGCATACCGGATCCCCGATAACCCCTGCGGGTGCGTCCCTCCCGGTTCAACGCCGAAAAAGACGATCCCGATCAACAGGATGACCACAAGATCATTTATCATCGATCCTGCTGAAGACGCGCGGATACCTCTGAAAAAAAGGGTCGAGATAACAGGGGTAGCATTCTCCGGCGGCTACGGCATACGCGACGTAATCGTCTCGGTAGACGGCGGGAGGACATGGAAAGAGGCGGAACTCGGCAAAGATATGGGCAGATATGCGTGGATCCAGTGGAAGCATCCCTGGAGGCCTGATAAGCCGGGTAAGTATTCCCTCATGGCTCGGGCGACGAACAGTATGGGCGAGTCTCAGCCCTTTGAGGGTATCTGGAATCCGGCCGGGTATCTGTTGAATACGATAGAGAAGACAGACGTTGTGGTCAGATAGGAGGAGCGATGAAGGGAATTCTTTTCTTGACGGGTGCGTTGTTTCTGTTCTCGGGGCTTGTCTCTGCGGCATCCCAGGGGACGACACATACGATCGACCTTCCGTCGGTCAGCACCGAGTTGAAGGCGGGTGAGGGAAAGGACAAGACAGCATCGTTCTGCTCCATCTGCCACAGCCTCGATTACATCACGATGCAGCCGAAGTTCCCGAGGGCTCAATGGACCGCGACGGTGAACAAGATGATAAAGGTCATGGGCGCGCCGATTCCCGAGGATGACGCCAGGACGATAATTCAGTATCTGACCGTGCAATACGGCAGGGAAAATTAGCAATAAGGAGGGCACAAAGGTGAAGAAGGTCATAACGACACTTGTGGTCGCGGCAGTCTCTATCTTCGTCACGGCGGTTTTCGCGAAAGAGGAGGCAAAGGCCAAGGCAGGGGAGGAACTATTCAAGAAACACTGCGTTGCCTGTCATCCTGACGGGGGCAACATCATCAATCCCCAGAAAACGCTTCACAAAAAGGACCTCGATGCGAACAATATCAAAAGACCGGCAGATATCATCAACAAGATGAGAAACCCCGGTCCTGGCATGACGAAATTTGACGAAGCAACGATCTCCGATAAGGAGGCGAGGGAGATCGCTGCGTATGTCATGAAGGCGTTCAAGTAATCCGATCCGGATCTGACCTGAGGCTACTTCTGCGAATATCCGGATATCTGCGCCGGCAATCTTGTGCACTGAAAGGAGTAACGTGGTGACTTTCATAACGATGCGGTCGCGTCGTCTTCTGAAGAAGAGCATCCTCTTCCTTCTCGTCCTCTCTTTTGTTCGTGTGGCGTCGGCGGCAGCGGGAGACGGGGACCTCCTGAAGAGGTCAAACCAGGTATTCGGTCCCCTTCCCGGGACTATGCAGTCAGAAGCAAATCCGATAACCCCGGAGAAGGTGAAGCTCGGGAAGATACTCTTTTACGAGTCGCGGATATCGGCAGACGGAACGGTGAGCTGCGCCAGGTGCCATCCGATTGGTCTCTACGCGGCCGATGGGTTACGAAAATCGATCGGGAACAACTGCAGACCGAACCCGCGGAATGATCCGACGATATTGAATGCGGCTGATCAGATTTCCGCGCACTGGATAGGAAACAGGAAGAGTGTCGAAGATCAGGCGAAGCAGTCCGTTATCGGACCCCCTTCCTTCGGAATGCCTTCCTATGACGCGGTGGAGGAAATACTGAGAGGATTTCCGACTTACCGGACACTGTTCAAAGAGGCCTTCCCGGGAGACGCAGAGCCCGTCACGATCGAGAACTTTGCGAAGGCGATTGGGGCTTTCGAGAGGACCCTCGTGACGCCATCTCCTTTCGACGCCTTCTTAAAGGGCGACGCTGGTTCGCTGTCAGAGCTGCAGAAGAAGGGGTTGGAGACCTTCATGGATGCCGGATGCGCGGCATGCCATTCAGGTACATACCTCGGCGGTCAGATGTATCAAAAATTCGGGATTTTTGAGCCTTACGCGAAGTATACGAGGAGCGATCCGGTGGATGAAGGCAGGTTTACGGTGACAAAGAACGAGGCCGACAGGTTCGTCTTTAAGGTCCCGGTGCTGAGGAATGTCGAAAAGACGCCCCCTTATTTCCATGACGGCTCAGTCGAGACGCTCAAAGAAGCCGTCAGGATCATGGGCAAGGTGCAGCTGGGGACGGACCTCACCGGTGAGCAGATCGAAGCCATCCGCGCCTTCTTGATCTCTCTGACCGGGAATATCCCGGAGGACGCCCTGATCGTTCCCCTCCTGCCCTCGAGGGAATAAGCCGGCATCTGCCCTCGTGAACATTGCGTCGAAAGTTCAATAACATAAGAAGGAGGAGAGAAGATATGAAAAGGACGGTCACTCTTTTTCTGTTTTCCCTTGTGTGCTGTTTCGTCGCAGCTTCAGGGTTCTCGAAGGAGGACGAGAAGGGGAAATCGGGTGAGGTGCTCTTCAAAGAGAATTGTTCCCCCTGCCATCCTGACGGGGGCAATATCATCAACCCGAAAAAGACCCTGCACAAGAAGGATCGTGAGGCGAACAAGGTCCTCACGGCTGAGGATATCGTGAAGCTTATGAGGAATCCCGGACCGGGAATGCTGAAGTTTGATGAGATGACAGTCTCGGAGAAGGACGCAAAGGCTATTGCAGAGTATATTATAAAGACATTTTAATAATCTCACTGCGGGGAGACAGAGAATATCTCCTCAGATTTACGGCAGTACCGAGGTGATCAATGGTAAAGATCAAAAGGATCTACGACCCCGCCTCCCCCGATGACGGAAAGAGGATTCTCGTCGACCGACTCTGGCCGAGGGGAATCAAGAAGGAAGAGGCGGGTATTGACGAATGGATGAAGGAGATCGCTCCGAGCGGCGAACTGAGGAAGTGGTTTGGACACGATCCGTCAAAATGGGAGGAGTTCAGGAAAAAGTACAGGGGCGAACTGAAGGGGAAGACGGAATTCGTTGAAAAGCTCGCTGCCATGGCAAAGAAGGGGAAGATCACCCTCCTGTTTTCGGCAAAGGATAGGGAACATAACAATGCGGTCGTGATAAAGGAAGCGATCGATCATCAGCACAAATGAGCCGAAGCAGTTCTGGCTACGGGTTCAGGTGTGGGATGTAGATACGGTTCGTCGAATGTTCAATCAAGAAAGAGGAGGACTTATGACATCAAAGATTCTCTTGCCGCTGGACGGTTCTGAGACATCGCAAAAGGCAGCAGAGTATGCAGTCTCGCTCGCAGAGCAGACAAAGTCGTCCGTAACCCTGCTCGCTGTGATCGACAAAGGGTTTTTTGTCAGTCAATCCGTGCCCGGCCGGGCGACCCCGACTCACCTCGTCGAGCCGATCGAAGATTACCTGAGGCAGGCTGCGGCGGCGTTCCTTGAAGAGGCCGAAGCGTTGTGCAAGAAGAAGAATGTCCGCTCTCATACGGTCATACGATCAGGGCATCCCGTGGAAGAGATCATGAAAGAGGCGGTCGCGGCAGAGGCCGATCTCATCGTCATGGGCTCCCACGGCAGAAGCGCTTTGAAGACCGCGGTCATCGGCAGCGTCACCCTCGGCGTCATCCACGGAGATGCAAAGACCCCCGTCCTTGTCGTGAAGAAATGAGTCCGGAGAGACTGAACTTCAACGCATTCGGGGGAGACTGACACACAATTAGGCAAAAGGGAAGGGCCCCGATGTTTTACGGAAGGTTTCCACGAAAGATGAACGATGCCGGGATCAGTCTGAGACCGCTGAGGCTCCGCGATTGCCCATTCTTGCAGCGGAACTTGAGAGACGCTGACATACTGTCGGCGGACGGGTTGGAACTGCCTGCTACTCGCTCGTGGGTTTCCCTCTGGTGGTGGCTGAAAAAAACGTACGCCCTTTCCTTCGTCATTCGATTAGATTCCCGGCGTATCGGATTTATCGGCATTTGCAACCTCATGCTCGGCGAATCTGCGGAGATGAGTCTCGTGATATGCGGAAGAACGGAGAGACACCGGGGGTACGGGAGTCGCGCCTTTTCCCTCATTGAAGAGAATCTTAATCGTCATCACCTGACCGAAAAGATTCTCGTGAGAGTCAGGCGGGACAACCACGAAGCGCTCTCCTTCTGGCGGAAATGTGGCTTTCAAGGACTTCCGGGCTCCGGGAATACTCTCGTAATGGGCAGAGATATGGGACATCACCGCAGTCTCTTCAGCGCCTGCAGGACGGTTCACGGGTGAGAAAGTTCTATCAGGATGCATCCGGGGCGGTACGATGAAAGCTATGGTATTAACGGAACTCTCCGATCTTAGGGAAAACCGGTCACCTCTTAGACCCACTGAACTCCCCGTCCCGGAACCGAAAGATAACGAGATCCTCATAAAGATTTCGGCGTGCGGGGTCTGTCATACCGAACTTGACGAAATAGAGGGGAGAACCCCGCCGTCGAGACTCCCTATCATTCCGGGCCATCAGGTCATCGGCAGAATCGAGGGGAGGGGGGCCAAGGCAAGACGATTCAGGGCCGGAGAGCGGGTCGGAATCGCCTGGATACATTACGCCTGCGGGAGATGTCACTTCTGCCTCGGAGGGTACGAGAACCTCTGTGATGCATTCAAGGCTACCGGCAGGGACGTTGACGGGGGTTATGGAGAATATACTACGGTGCACGAAAATTTTGCATACAGGATTCCCGAGGTATTCTCGGATTCTGAGGCGGCTCCGCTGCTCTGTGCCGGCGCGGTAGGATACCGCTCCCTGAAATTGTGCGGGCTGAAGGATGGAGAAACCCTGGGGCTCACCGGTTTCGGCGCCTCGGCCCATCTTGTCATCATGACCGCCCGATATCTCTATCCGAACTCACGGGTCTTTGTCTTCTCGAGGACCGACAGGGAAAGGGATTTTGCGAGAGAACTCGGCGCCTTCTGGGCAGGGGCCATCGGGGATGCCCCCACCGAAAAACTGCGGGCCGCGATCGATACGACTCCCGCCTGGAAGCCGGTTCTCGAAACCTTACAGAATCTGGAGAAGGGAGGGAGGCTTGTCATCAACGCGATCAGAAAAGAGGAGGGGGATAAAGATGCCCTGCTCGGACTCGATTATCCCCGTCACATCTGGATGGAGAAGGAGATAAAGAGCGTCGCCAATGTCGGGAGGAACGATGTCGAAGAATTCCTGAGGATAGCGGGAGAGATGCCGATCAGACCGCAGATCGAGGAGTTCGGACTCGAAGAGGCAAACGAGGCATTGGGAGAGCTGAAGGAACGAAGGATTCGCGGGGCAAAGGTCTTGCGGATCGGATAGCCCGCCTCGCGATTTCGGCGTTCGCGGGTAAACGTTATATCGCCGAGCTTTCGGGAAGGGTGAAGATGTCTCTTCAGCCCTATTGACAACGGCGCACTGAAAGAAATAAACTCCGTCCTATTGCAAACACCGGAAAAGTTGCTATAATCCGAACATGCGGACCTTCGTCAGCGAATCTCGGGAGGGACACGCGGAGAGCAGACTGAATCGAAAACCTGAAACCAGAAAAAGGAGGGAGATATGAAAGGAAACAAGAGACTCATCGAGACGCTGAACTCGCTGCTTGCGGACGAGTTGACCGCTATCAGCCAGTACATGGTGCATTCGGAGATGTGCGACAACTGGGGTTATGCGAAGCTTCACAAGCATTTCGAGAAACGCGCCATAGATGAGATGAAGCACGCCGAGACGTTAATCGGCAGAATACTCTTCTTAGAAGGAATTCCGATCGTGAGTAACCTGAGGAAGATGCATATCGGTCCTGATATCCCCAAACAGCTTGACAGCGATCATGCATTGGAAGAAGAGGCGATCAAGGCGTACAATACCGCCATTGTCCTCGCAGGGGAAGTGAAGGACTTCGCCACGCGAGATCTCCTTGAAGGCATTCTGAATCAGGAGGATCAGCACATCGACGCGATAGAGGAGCTCAGGGACCAGATCGGACACATGACGCTGCCGGTATTCCTCTCTACGCAGACGGAATAAGCTGCCCCGCGGTCCGGTTCGCATGGGGATGCTCTTTCGATGAAGAACGAGCGCAGAAATAAGAGGGTTCCGATAGTCGGAAGTGCCACGCTCTACCTTCGGGATAAGGATTCTATTCGGCCGATGAAAGCCATGACGGTCGATATTTCGGTGTCGGGGATCGGCGTGTATTCCGATGGCCCGATAGAAAAAGAGACATCATTGTCGGTCGACATCACTTTCATAACCTCCGACGGTTCTTTGGGAACCGCTTCTGTGGACGGCACGGTCGTCTTTTTCAGGAAGATAGGTAATTTCTATTTCGTCGGAATCGAATTCGGAGAAAAACTAGATCCGAGAGGGCAATCTTTCCTCTTTGCCGAAATTCAGAAGCTCTTGGAGTAGGCTGACATTCCTGTGAGGCGGCAGAGACCGCAGGAGCGATATGTCTCTATCTCTTCCGTGCCGCTAATTTGTTCAGCGCATTGATATAGGCCTTTGCCGAAGCGACGATGATATCCGTATCTGCGCCGTTGCCCCTCACCCTCCTGCCGTCTTCCTCGAGGGATACCGTAACCTCACCGAGGGCGTCGGTTCCGCCGGTGATACCCTTCACCTCGAACTTCAGGAGGTTGCTCTTTGTCCCCGTGCTCGCGACTATCGCCCGGTAAACCGCGTCCACCGGACCGTCACCGTGTTCCACCCTCTCGACAACCTGTTCTCCCACCTTGAGCTTCAGAGTAGCGGTGGGTCTGACCAGCATGCCGCCCGTGATCGAGAGATCCACGAGGCTGAATGTCTCGGGTGTCTTTGATATTTCTTCAGACACGAGGGCGCCGATGTCCTCATCATAGATGTCCTTTTTCTGGTCCGCCAGGTGCTTGAACTTTTTGAAGGCGGTCTCTATCTCCTCGGGGCTGAGTTCGTACCCGAGTTCGGAAAGCCTCGTCTTGAAGGCGTGTCTGCCTGAATGCTTTCCGAGCACGAGTTCGGTATCGTGGAGCCCGATATCCTCGGGCCGGATGATCTCATAGGTCATCTTCTCCTTGAGAAGCCCGTCCTGGTGGATGCCCGACTCATGGGCAAAGGCGTTCGCTCCGACGATCGCCTTATTCGGCTGCACCGGTATCCCCGTTATCCGCGTAACGAGTCTTGATGTGCGGATAATCTCCTTCGTGTTGACATTTGTTCCGGCCTCATAGAACTCCTTGCGGGTCCTGAGGTTCATCACCACCTCTTCCATAGAACAGTTGCCGGCCCGTTCTCCGATACCGTTGATCGTGCATTCCACCTGCCCCGCCCCATTCAGGACGGCCGCGAGGGAATTGGCGACAGCGAGTCCGAGGTCATTATGACAGTGCACCGAGATCACCGCGCGGTCGCCGATCCTCGCCTTGATGGCCCTGATCAGTTCTCCGAACTCCGAGGGCGTCGTATATCCGACGGTGTCGGGAATATTCACTGTTGATGCGCCCGCCTCTATCACCGCCTCGACGACTTCGAGGAGATAGGAGGCCTCGGTTCTCGTTGCGTCCATGGGAGAAAACTCGACGTCCTCAACGAGGCTACGCGCGAGTTTCACCATCTCTGCAGACCGCTTCAGGGCCTCCTCACGGCTCACCCTGAACTGATACTTGAGATGTATGTCTGAAGTGGAGTGAAAGGTGTGGATGCGCTTTCTCGGTGCATCCTTCACGGCCTCCCAGGCCCTCCGTATGTCTTCCTCCTTGGCCCTCGCCAGCCCGGCTATTGTCGCGCCCTTTATCTCCGCAGCTATTCTCTGGACCGCGTCGAAGTCACCGGATGATGCGATCGGAAAGCCCGCCTCAATGATATCCACACCCAGTTTCACGAGCTGACGCGCAACCTGTATCTTTTCTTCCACGTTCATGGAAGCCCCGGGCGACTGCTCCCCATCGCGGAGGGTCGTGTCGAATATCTTAATGGTTCTCATGGCTGTTCGTTTCCGGTATCTGCTCTGTTTTTTCTTTCAGCCTTCTCCTCCTGATGAGGAGGATGCTATTTTCAATTATACCCCAAGTCAGGTATCCCATTGCAAAGATAAAGATCGCTGTTGAAGGGTGTATGAGCAGCACGAAGAGGATCATGACGAAGACGATGAGAAACCAGAACGGCTTCTTCTCCCTGAAGTCGACCTCCTTCAGACCGTGGTACCGCAAGGTGCTGACCATGAGGAGTGCGAGCACAATGGTGATGACGGGGAAGAAGACATTCTTTTCGGGGATCCCCTGCCGAAATTCATAATAGAATATTACGATCGATGAGAGGATCGATGCGGCGGCAGGTATCGGCATGCCCTTGAACGCCTTCGATCCGGGGACGCCCGTCTGGATATTGAACCGCGCGAGCCGCAGGGCGCCGCATCCGACAAACAGGAAGGCCGCCGCCCATCCGAGCCTGCCGAAGGGCAGAAGCGTCCACTTGTACATCATCACGGACGGCGCAACACCGAATGCAACGAGGTCCGAGAGGGAATCCAACTCGATCCCGAACCGTGTCGAGGTATTCGTCAGCCGTGCAATCCAGCCGTCGAGGCCGTCGAAGATATTTGCCAGGATAATCGCCCAGGCCGCATAGAGAAAGTCGCCGTTTATCGCGGATATGATCGCGAAAAAGCCGCAGAACATGCCGCAGAGGGTGAGGGTGTTCGGGAGAAGATATATCCCCTTTTTGGGCCGTTCGCCGGTCTTCCGGTATTCAGTCGCCATGATGCTCCCTTACCGTAATTATAGGGGAAAAAAGACATTTTCGCATTATGATATTTCCCCGAGCACGGTCTCCCCGGCCTTTACCCGCTCCCCCAGTCGGACCTTTATGACGGTATTCCCGGGGAGGTAAATGTCGAGGCGCGAACTGAATTTGATGATTCCATAACGTTCCCCCCCCTTCAGCGAATCACCCGTCTTCACCCTGCAGACGGCCCTCCTCGCGAGGAAGCCGGCAACCTGACGGACCAGCACCTTACCGTACTTCGTGTCAAGGAGCATCGCGATATTTTCGTTCCGCAACGACGCCTCATGCTTGAAGGCGGAGAGGAACCTGCCCGGTGTATGGACAACCGATTCAACAACGCCGTCACAGGGCGCCCTGTTGACATGGACATCAAGGGGCGACATGAAGATGCTCACTCCGATGTATCCGGTTTCATCCCCCTTTTGCACAGGGATGACGGCGGGGATTTTCTCTCCGCGAAGGTCCTCTATGAGGATTACCTTGCCGTCGGCAGGAGCGAGGAAGGCGTTGTCACTTCGCGGTATGACTCGCTCAGGGTCCCTGAAGAAATAGGCCATGAAGAGGGTGAGCATAAATGGGAGGATTGCCGTCCAGGAGAAAAAGACGGCAGTACCTATCGTGATCACAAGAAACACGGTTATGAACGGGTACCCTTCAGGGGCGAGCTTGATCATCGGCACTGATTACGCCTTTGACTTATCGACCAGCTTGCCCTTCTTGAGCCACGGCATCATCGCCCGCAGCTTCGCCCCGACTTCCTCTATCGGATGGAGCTCGCCTTTCCGGGTCAGGGCATTGAACACCGGCTTGTTCGCCTTGCACTCGACCATCCATTCCCGCGCGAAGATGCCGTCCTGTATCTCCGTAAGGATCTTCCTCATCTCCTTCTTCGTCTTATCGGTTATGACGCGGGGGCCCCTCGTGAGGTCTCCATATTGAGCGGTATTGCTGATCGAATATCTCATGTTCGAAATGCCGCCTTCATAGATCAAATCGACGATGAGTTTCACCTCATGGAGACACTCGAAGTAGGCCATTTCCGGCGCATAACCAGCCTCCACGAGGGTCTCGAATCCCGCCTGAATGAGGGAGGTGAGCCCGCCGCAGAGCACCACCTGTTCTCCGAAGAGGTCTGTCTCTGTCTCCTCCCTGAAGGTCGTCTCGATGATCCCGGCCCTTCCTCCTCCTATTGCTGACGCATAGGCGAGGGCAATTTCTTTCGTATTGCGGGACGGGTCCTGGTGTATCGCGATAAGGCACGGCACACCGCTCCCCTTAGCATACTCCGACCTCACGAGGTGTCCCGGTCCCTTCGGCGCGGCCATGAAGACATTCGTTTCTGCCGGCGGCACGATCTGGCCGAAGTGGATATTGAACCCGTGGGCAAAGGCGAGGTATGCTCCCTTCTTCATGTTCGGCCCTATCTCACACCTGTAGACGTCTCCCTGGAATTCGTCGGGAAGGAGGATCATGATGATGTCCGCAACCTTCGCCGCCTCTGAGGGTGTCATCACGGTGAATCCCGCAGCTGCGGCCTTGTCCCAGCTGGCGCCCTGCCTGAGCCCGATCATGACGTCCATCCCGCTCTCCTTGAGATTATTTGCGTGGGCGTGCCCCTGGCTCCCGTATCCCATGATGCAGACCTTCTTTCCCTTGAGAATACCGAGCTGCGCGTCCTTGTCATAGTAAACGTTAATCATTGCTTCCTCCTTTTGTTGTTTATTATCATACCGTAGATAGCGGGGGAGATACGCCTTTCTCAGACGCTCTACTCTACCCCTTCTTTGAGAAGCTTATATTCTATGCTGTCAACGAGGGCCTGCCATGACGCCTCGATAATATTTTCCGAGACACCGACAGTTCCCCACTTCTGTTCATCGTCTCCGGACTCGACGAGGACGCGGACCCTCGCGGCAGTACCCTTGCCGGTAGTGAGAACCCGCACCTTGTAATCGTAGAGCTTGACCTTCTTCAGTTCGGGATAGAATTTTTCGAGCGCCTTTCTCAGTGCATGGTCAAGGGCGTTCACCGGGCCGTTGCCCGTGGCGGCAGTGTGCTCGATATTCTTTCCGACCTTCACCATGATCGTGGCCTCGCTCATCGGCGCTTCCTTTTCCTTCCTCTTCTCGTCGATAACCCTGAACCCGACCAGGTCAAAGAACCTCCTGTGGAGGCCGAGCGATTTCTTGAGGAGGAGTTCAAAAGACGCTTCCGCCCCTTCGAACTGAAAACCCTGGTGCTCCAGGTCCTTTAACCTCTCGAGCGTCTTATGCACTTCCGGAGAATCCGACTCCAGATGGATGTTGAACTCTTCGGCCTTCCTGATGATGTTCGACCTCCCCGCGAGGTCCGATATGAGGACCCTCTGCGAATTCCCGACGAGCTCCGGTCTCACATGTTCGTACGTCTCGGGCCGCTTCCGTATCGCGCTCACATGGATCCCCCCTTTATGGGCGAATGCACTGTCACCGACAAAGGGTTGCCTCGTGAAGTGTCTCATGTTTGCTATCTCATTCACGAAACGCGATACGTCACGCAGCTTCCTGAGCCTATCATCGGCGATACACCGAAACTTCGACTTTATCTGAAGGTTCGGAATAATCGAACAGAGGTTGGCGTTTCCGCACCGTTCGCCTATGCCGTTCACCGTCCCCTGCACCTGTACCGCTCCGTTTTCGACGGCGATAATGGAATTTGCGACTGCGCACTCGGAATCGTTATGGACATGGATGCCGAGAGGGGCCTTTACCCTCTTTCCCACCGCAAGGATAATCTTCTTGATATCGTTCGGGAGCGTGCCGCCGTTTGTATCACAGAGCACGAGGCAGTCGGCCCCGGCGGCTTCGGCAGCCTGGAGGCACTTGACCGCGAATTCGGGGTTGTCATGGTACCCGTCAAAGAAATGTTCTGCATCAAAAAAGACCTTTTCGACGCTGCCCTTGAGAAAGAGGATCGAGTTGTGAATGATCTCAAGGTTTTCCTCAAGGGGGATCTTGAATAGCTCTTTTACATGGAAGTCCCAGGTCTTGCCGACAATCGTGACTACCCGCGCCCTCGCTTCGAGGAGAGACTTAATGTTGTAGTCGTCCTCAACGCGGTGCCTCGGCCTGTAGGTGCTCCCGAAGGCCGCCACCACAGAATTCGACAGCGAGAGCTTCCTCACCTTCTTGAAGTACTCCGCGTCCTTCGGGTTCGAACCGGGCCAGCCGCCTTCGATGTAATGAACACCGAGTTCATCGAGCTTCTCCGTTATACGGAGCTTGTCCTCTACCGAGAAGGATATCTCTTCCGCCTGGGAGCCGTCCCGCAGGGTCGTGTCGTATATCTCGATCTTGCGCATGGCGATATGCTATTTTCCCGCGAGTCCGAAAGCGTCATGCAGGACTCTGACCGCCAGTTCGGTATACTTCGTCTCTATGATGCAGGAAACCTTGACCTCCGAGGTGCTTATCATCACGATGTTCACGCCCTGCTTTGCGAGGGTCTCGAACATCTTGGCCGCAACACCGGAATGGGTCCTCATGCCGACACCGACGATCGACACCTTTGCGATGTCTTCCCTCAGGGTGACCCGCTCTGCACCGAGTTCCTTCACGATCTCCTCGGTGAACTTCAAGGTCTTCTTGCTGTCCGTCTTCGGAACGGTGAAGGAGATGTCCGCCGCCTTCCCGTCGCTGCTCACATTCTGGACGATCATGTCGACGACGATGCCGGCATCAGCGATCCCCTTGAAGAGCTTGGCGGCGATACCCGGTTTGTCAGGAACCCCGATAACGGTTATCTTGGCCTGGTCCTTGTCGTACGCGACCCCTGATACCACAACCTCTTCCATATCCTCATCCTCCTTGGTCACCAGCGTGCCGGGGTTATCGTTGAAGCTCGACCTCACGACTACAGGCACCCCGTATTTCATCGCAAATTCGACAGACCTCGTCTGGAGAACCTTCGCACCGAGACTTGCGAGTTCGAGCATCTCCTCATAGGAGATCTTATCCAGCTTCCTCGCTTCAGGGACGATATTGGGGTCTGTGGTATACACCCCGTCCACGTCGGTGTAAATCTCGCAGACGTCTGCATTCAGCGCCTGGGCAATGGCCACTGCAGAGAGGTCAGAGC
>DASPUT010000091.1 GCA_035622735.1 Thermodesulfovibrionales bacterium
TATTAAGTGCGTCATGCGATACTATCTCTCAGACGAACGTCCTTGCGACAGGGGAGATAGACTATGAGGCTGAAGATACTCCTCGTGAATCCGTGGATTTACGACTTTGCGGCCTTCAACTTCTGGGCGAGGCCCCTGGGCCTTCTTCAGGTTGCGGAATATCTCAGCCCCTTTGACGCAGAGACCGCCCTCATAGACTGCACCGATTCCTTTAGACCGAAAGACAACGGATCCGGGAAATTTCGGACAGAGATCATCGAGAAACCTGCCCTCTTGAGGGAGGTACCGAGGTTCTATAAACGGTACGGCATAAGCATCGAAGAGTTTCTCTTCAGGGTAAAGGCAGCGATGCCTTTTGATATGGTGATGATGACCTCCATGATGAGTTACTGGTATCCCGGCGTTCAAAAGGCGACGGAGATCATACGGGGTGTCGCCGGAGCTGTTCCGATTATCCTCGGAGGCGTCTATCCGACCCTCTATCATGAGCACGCTGCCGAGACTTCCGGTGCCGATTTTATTTACCGGGGGAGTATCGAGGAAGGTCTTCTCTTTGCCTTATCCACCTTCGGATTCAGGTTGAAAAGAAAGGGCGCTCGGTCGCCGTGTTACCGGCTCAATCTCTACGGGGAATATCCCTATGCATCGCTCGTGACCGCGACGGGCTGCCCTTTTCACTGCCCCTACTGCGCGTCAGGTCTCTTGGCATCCGCCCACAAGAAACGCTTCCCGGGTGATGTAATAGAGGAGATTGCCCATCTTTCCGAAGCGGGAGTCCGCGACTTCGCATTTTATGACGACGCGCTCTTAGTCGATTCCGACAGCCACTTCAAGCCGATACTGAGATCGCTCATCGCGACTGGGATTGAGGCGCGATTCCATGCCCCGAACGGACTCCACGCCCGGTTCCTGGACCAAGAACTGGCGGCGCTGATGAAGATGGTCGACTTCAAGACGTTGCGGCTCGGCCTTGAAAGCGTCGACAGGGAGCGGCAGAAATCGACGGGAGGTAAGGTGGATACGGAGGAGATATCGCGAGCCGTCAGGTATCTCAGGAACGCGGGATTCACGAAGAGAGAGATGGGGGTATACCTCATGTACGGACTCCCCGCCCAGGAACTGGAGGAGGTGAAGGAAGGGATCGGCTTTCTCAAGTCTCTCGAAGTCTCGATACACCTTTCGGAGTTTTCTCCGATAAGGGGCACACGGTACTGGGATGAACTCGTGGGAGCGGGGATAATACATGACGGTCTGGACCCGCTGCTCACAAACAACTCCGTCTTTTCCTTTCTCCATTCGAAGTATGATTCCGGAGACGTCGAAAAGATGAGGCTCGATCTGAAGAGATATAATAGCGAGTCGTGAGAAGGACGGAGTTGACTTATCGAGACGATTTTGTTAACGTAACGGTCGTTACGGGCGATGGAGTTCGCCATGAACCGCTTTGGCTGCCAAAGCTGATGACTCCTACTCTCAATCTCTTGAGGGCAGGGGTTTTTTTAATGCCTGGAGAGGAGAAAGGTCATGCATGAAGTCTGGGGAATGGCGGCACTCTGGATCGGTCTCGCCTTAATCGCCACCTTGCTCTCCATCTGGTTCCGCATAGCGACGGCCCTCTCCGAGATCATCGTCGGCACTGTCGCACAGCTCGTCATAGGCGCACTCGTCGGAACTACGCTCGGCTCTGACCTGCCCTGGATCAAATTTTTATCCGGAACAGGCGCTATCGTCTTGACATTTCTCGCAGGCGCTGAACTTGACCCTGTTGTCTTTAAGGCGAAATTGAAAGAGGCGTCAGCCATCGGCTTCATCTCCTTCCTGGCCCCGTTTCTCGGCTGCACCGCTGCCGCGTATTATCTGCTTCACTGGTCTGTGATGGCAAGCTGGCTTGCGGGTGTGGCCCTTTCTACCACCTCGGTTGCCGTGGTATACGCAGTGATGCTCGAGCTCGGGCTGAATATGACGGATTTTGGCAAGACGGTTCTCGCTGCCTGCTTTGTTACCGACCTGGGAACCGTTCTCGCCCTTGGCCTGATCTTCGCACCCTTCACGATGAAAACGTTGATCTTTGTGGGGGCCAGTGCAGCGACCTTCTTCGTCCTTCCCTCTCTCACACCGCGTTTTTTTCGGAAATACGGGGAACGGCCTTCAGAGCTTGAAGCGAAATATCTCCTTCTCTTTCTTTTCGGCCTTGGCTCCCTGGCTGTCTGGTCGGACAGCGAAGCGGTACTCCCTGCTTACATCATAGGCATGGTGCTGGCCGGGACAGTGGGGAAAGACCACGTTCTCATCAGGCGGCTCCGGACGTTGACATTCGGCCTGCTCACGCCTTTCTACTTCATACGCGCCGGGTCGTTTGTGTCGCTTCAGGCCCTTCTCACGGCTCCGCTTGCTCTCGCAGTGCTCTTCTCATCGAAGATAATCACAAAGATAGTAGGCGTATATCCGACAACAAAGATTTACCGATACGCCCAAAAGGAGGGAATTTATACCACGCTCCTCATGTCTACCGGTCTTACCTTCGGCTCGATATCCGCTCTCTTCGGGTTGAGCCACGGGATAATAGACCGGCAGCAGTATTCTCTGCTCATTGCCGCGGTAATCGGAAGCGCCGTCGTGCCGACGCTCATAGCCAACGCCTTTTTCATCCCTCATTACCTGTTACCCAAAAAGGAAAAGGACAAATCGTTGCAGACGGAAGCCGTAACGGATGCGTGATAGAGGAGGATTCCATGATCAAGAAGATAGTTGTTGCATTTGACGGTTCAGGGCAGTCCGGCAAAGCCTTCGATTTCGCACTGGAACTCACAAGACTCTGCCCGGGTGCTGCTCCGGAGATACTCGTGCTTTCCGTTGCCCAGCCTCCTGAGCCTATCGACATCGTGGAGATGGATGCGGTCATCGACAGCGCGACGGAGCACTACAACGAACTGCTGAAGGGCCTCAAGGAAAAGGCCGGAAAACGCGATATCGAGATAAAGACTGAGGTGGTCATCGGCCATCCGGCGGATCAAATCGTGAGACATGCGAAGGAGAAGAACGCAGACATGATAGTCATGGGGCAGAAGGGAAAATCGAGGGTCGAAAGCTGGCTGCTCGGCTCCGTCTCCAAGCGGGTAGCCACCTATGCGCATTGCTCAGTCACGATCGTGAAGTAGCGTCACGAGGATGCACCATCGATGATGAACTATATCGTTGTCTTTGCAGGCGGGGGCATCGGCTCCGTCGCGCGGTACATCGTTGCGACCTGGATAGGCCAGCGGTGGGGAAGGAGTTTTCCCCTCGGCACCTTCATGGTTAATGTGAGCGGCAGTTTTCTCATCGGGCTGCTCATGACCCTTATGACTGAGCGCTTCATCGAAAACCCGCAATGGAGACTGCTCCTTGTCGTGGGTGGCCTCGGAGGATACACTACCTTCTCGACCTTCGAGTATGAAACAGGCAGACTTGTTGCAGACGGAGAGCTGATATACGCCGGACTTAACGTCGTTCTGAGCGTATTTTTGGGTTTCTCAGCCCTGAAACTTGGAGAAGTGATCGCGAAAATCGTATAGGAGATGACCCTATGGTTACGAAAGGACCCGCTAAGAAGATGACCATTTATGTTGACGAGACGGACAGGTTTCACGGCAGACTCGTCTATGAAGTGCTCATGGATATCTTTTTCAAAAAGAAGATCGGAGGGGCGAGCGTCTTCAGGGGGGTCGCGGGATACGGAACAGACGGGATATTCCATACGGCCAAAATGCTCGAACTCTCGACGAGCATGCCTATAAGGATCGAGGTCGTGGATTCCGAAGAGATGATCAATAGGGTGTTGCCCGACGTGTATCACATCGTGGAGAAGGGGCTTGTCGAGGTGACTGACACAACCGTCGTCAAATGCTGTCCGCAGGCTACGGAAAGGGGAAGGGAGGGGGGCGAACATATGAAACTCGAGGGCAAGGCGAAGATGCTCAGGATCATCATCAGCGAAGACGACAAGTGGGAGGGTGAACCCCTTTATGAAGCGATCATTAAAAGGCTGATTATGACCGATATCGCAGGGGCAACGGTCTACAAGGCGATCGCAGGCTACGGTCCGCACAAGCGCTATCACAAGAAGAGAACGTTGGCTGCGCATGGCGAGCTTCCTATTCTCATCACGGTCATGGACACCGAGGAAAAAATCGGCAAGGTGATCCCGATACTCGATGAGATGGTCGGCGAAGGAATTGTAGTCCTTTCGGATGTGAATGTCATCAAATATACGCACAGGGATGAAGGCCCTGAAATGCCGTAGTTCGATGATCGGTAGGCGAGCAGGAGATAGCCGTGGTGGTGAATCACTGTCGGGCCTTTTCTTAGTGGTGTAAACGTGGATTTCTTGAATATCCTTTTTCCGGTGTCGGGTGTCAAAACCAATATCCTGTTGCCGCCTTTGGTGGCGATGGTCGTTTCCTTTTTCACCTCGATGGGCGGCATATCCGGTGCGTTTCTCCTGCTTCCCTTCCAGATGAGCGTCCTGAATTACACAGCCCCTTCGGTGAGCGGGACGAATCACGTCTTCAATATCGTTGCGATTCCCAGTGGCGTTTATCGGTATATCAAAGAAGGCCGCATGGCATGGCCGCTTACCTGGACGATAGCGATAGGAACGCTTCCGGGAGTCTTCCTCGGCTACTACATAAGAGTCCTCTACCTTCCTGATCCTAAGTCGTTTAAGCTTTTTGTGGGATGCGTGCTGCTCTACATCGGCGTTCGCCTTGTCAAGGATCTCTTGGGGAAAGCTGAGAAATCTTCGGGCGCCCGAACGCTTGAAGAGAAATTTAAGGCAAGAGTTGAAGAGAAGAAGAAAGCGGAGAGAGTAAAGGCGGCGGCGGGGATACCGGCGGACGCGGTAGTTAAGACTGTCTCCCTATCAATGAAAAAGATTGAATACGAATTCTGGGGAGAGCGCTTTTCCTTCAACCCCGTCAGCATGTCCGTGCTCGCCTTTGTCGTGGGCATCATAGGAGGTGCTTACGGAATAGGCGGCGGCGCTATTATCGCGCCTTTCTGCGTTGCCTTCTTTCAGCTGCCCGTCTATACTATCGCGGGCGCCGCCTTGATGGGGACCTTTATCACCTCTCTTGCGGGTGCCTTATTTTTCACGTTTATCCCGGCGACGGGCGGAGTCTCCGCGTTGCCCGACTGGCCGTTGGGAATCCTTTTCGGCCTCGGAGGCTTTGTCGGCCTCTATCTGGGCGCGAGGTGCCAAAAGTTCGTGCCCCAGAAGGCGATAAAGATCATGCTCAGTGCTGTCCTTCTCTTTTTGGCGGTGAGGTATGTTATTCAATTTTTCTGATTGCGTGACCCGTCAAGGGTTCTTCATTGAAGAGGGCTATGGATCGACTTGTGAGCCGTCTTTTAGAAAGTCATTATGTTAGAGCTTGATATCCCCGGCTTCGGCCCGGTCAGGCTGAGTCATCTCGTTTCTGACTTTACGGGAACCCTTTCCGTTGACGGCAGACTGTTGGCGGGGATAAAGGAGCATCTGCAGAGGATATCGGAGTCTCTGACGGTACATATCCTGACTGCCGACACGTTTGGCATGGCAAGGTCTGAACTGGAAGGCATCAACTGCGAGATACATATCCTTGAGGGGGAAAACCATGACAACCGGAAGGAAGAATACGTGAAGAGACTCGGGTGCGAGAATGTCGTTGCCCTCGGAAACGGAAACAACGATCGGAAGATGCTCGCAGCCGCGAGAATCGGCATCGCGGTCTGTCTCGAGGAGGGATGCTCGACGGATGCGCTGAAGTCGGCTGATATCCTCGTCACGTCCGCCTTAGACGCGCTCGATCTTCTGCTCAATCGAAAGAGGCTCACAGCGACATTGAGATTTTAAGAGGGCGGAACACACTCTCTTATCGGCCCTGCCATCGGATATATTCCTTCTCATGGCGGCACAACTATGAACGATGATAAGAGGTTTTTCGGTTTCGGAAAAAATGTATTCGTAACAGGACTCGTGAGTCTCTTCATGGACATGAGTTCTGAGATGATCTATCCGCTCGTCCCCATCTTCCTGTCGAATGTCCTCGGCGTCAACAAATCGATAATCGGTCTCATCGAAGGGATCGCTGAGTCTACCGCCAGCCTCCTCAGGGTCTTTTCCGGATGGTTCTCCGACAGGGCAGGGCGGCGCAAGGGGTTCATGGCCTTCGGATACGGCATATCCACCCTCAGCAGGCCGATAATCGCACTGGCGACCGGGTGGCATACCGTGCTCGGCGCGAGGTTTACAGACCGCTTCGGAAAGGGCATACGGACGGCGCCGAGAGACGCAATCATCGCCGAATCCGTTGATGAGACGCGATACGGCAGGGCATTCGGTTTCCAGAGAGCGATGGACACGATGGGTGCCGTCATAGGGCCCAGTCTCGCCTTCTTCTTCCTGACCGTATTTGCG
>DASPUT010000092.1 GCA_035622735.1 Thermodesulfovibrionales bacterium
ACCGGAAACGAAAGCCCGACAGCCACATCAACGCAAATAGCTGCAATTATCTTCCAGCCGAATGGTGCGGTTCAGGCGAACGGATCGGTCGATACGAGCAAAGTGGTAGGGAAGAACAATGAACTGAACGTTGAGCGTCTCTGTGCATCCTGTCACACAGTCGGTCTTTACCTCTACAGCAAGCTCCTGACACACCAATTGGATATCTACAGCCAATGGCTCAACGCAGGCCATGCGGACCGGAATGCCGCTGCATTTGCCGAGTTCTCTGCGAATCCTGCAGCCTACATCGACGAGAGTACGGGCCAGCCCTTTCCTATCGCGGGCAGCCACCAGACTTACTACCCCTACGACATGGCTCTTACCAAAGCAGGCACAACGGCGAGCACCTCACAGAACGCAGGCAACAACAATTTCGCCTGCTTTAAGTGCCACAACGGCTTAACGTCTCTCGCCTGGCAGGCCAACACCCAGGGGACACCGGCTGCACCTGTCGTCTTCGGGGACGAGCCGGTTACATGCATCACCTGTCATGACACCCATACCCTCGTTCAGGGCACGGAGTTCGGTCTGCGCGTGCCCGTCATGATGACGAACTATTCGACGCAGTTCATCACGATTCAGGGCAATGTCTTCCTCGACAACACGCCGCTCCCCCCGATAGACCAGACAGAAAACGGAACGATCTGCATCTTCTGCCATCAGGGAAGGGAGAGCGGACTCACCCTCAATGCGACCAAGTTCGCTCCGGGCACCACGATTACCGGCAATTTCTTTAACCCGCATTATCTGGGGACCGCAGCCATGCTCTGGGCTGTCAACGGCTATGAATATCTGAACCAGTCGTACGGCTTCAACGCGCCGCACCAGGGCGCGAACTGTCCGACCTGCCACATGGACAACGTGACAGCGGACAATAAGAACGGCGGTCACTCCTGGAACCCGAACGTGGCCACTTGTAACACTTCGGACTGCCACGGGAGCTTCGGGCCGGTGCCGGCAAAACCCGGCAGCGCCTCTCCTAATGTCGCCGTCTATCGCGCGAGCTTCGATACGAACAATTACACAGGCGATCCGAATGGTTCCACACAACCTATCGCGGTTGCCATCCAATCATTGCAGGCAAAACTGATAGCGCTCCTGGCTGCTCAGAACCCTCCAATCTATTACAATGACCTGCAATACCCATACTTCTTCGCTGATCAAGCCCGCACCATCCCGTTCACCGCATGGACTCCCAGACCTTACGCAGCTGCCTTCAATCTCTCCTTCATCATCAAGGGTCTTCCTTCGTCAGCAACTTCACAGACCCTCGTGCCGAACTCATCGGCAGCGGTTCATGACTACAGGTATTGCATCGAACTACTTCAGGACTCACTGGTGAGTTTAAGCGGACAGCCGTTACAGACTATACTCCCCGGTGCGGTGAGGCCGGCCGGAACAAGGCCCGCGACGCAATACGGAGCGGGTCAATTATCCATACCGTAGTCAGTCGAATGATGTAAGGTCTTCCGACCGGCAAAGAAAAAGCCCCGGAGCGATCCGGGGCTTTTCTTTTGTCTTACGCTGAGGAGGTGTCTTAATCTTACGGCATCTCACCGACAAGAGGCGCACTTTCTGCAGAAGGTCCCAGGGCACGTATCATGTACCGGACTCTCTTACCGCTTTTCTCAGGATCGGTGAAGGACGGCAGCGCGACCTCACCGATGAGCGTAAATTCTGGTCCTCCCTCGACCCTGCGATAAACCCTGTATCCCTTCACCCATGCTTCCGGGCTCTCTTTCCAGACGAGGTGTACCCTGTCCTCACCCGCCGCAATCCTGAGATCGGAAGGCGGAGAGGGGATGAATGCAGAAGGGTTCACCTCGACCGTGGCAGAAGCATACCCCTCATCCCGTATTTCCGTATTGAGCAATGGCCTGATGCGGTAGTAGACAACCCTGGCGGGCAGAATACCCGCATCTCTGTATGACAAGGCGCATTCTGGTTCGCGATTGATCGGCATCTTGCCGAAGGCGCCTTCATCGGTAGTCTTATAGATGTTGTAGCAGACACCCTCCCCTGCACTATCCCAGGAAAGGGTGAGGGCGTCGGACCCTACGACAAATCCGATCTTCGCCGGAGGAGATGGGGGAGGTCGTGGAGTTGCGGTAACGATGTTCGAGTCAGCACTCGTGACTTCCCGGAGGTTCATCGCGATGACTTTATACCTGTAGGAGGTATTCAGTTCAAAATTCCTGTCTGCGAAGGAACTCTTGTCGGAGGCGATGAAGGCATACCTTTCAAAAGCGTCATCTTTTGATCTCAGGAGATAGAACCCCTTAATGGAAGATCTCAGGTTATCGGGATAAGCCCATGAGAGCAGAATCTCATCCTCTCTGTGGATTGCCGTCAGTTGGGTTGGTGCAGGAGGTTTTTCATACGACTTCAGCGTGGGAGGACCCTTCTTGCCGCAGGAAGCTATGAGAATTACCGCTACGAGCAACGGGAAGAGCCGGGCAACGAATTCCCTCATCTCTTCCTTTTCATCTTCTTCCTGAATCCCTCAATCCTCTTCCTGACCTCAGCGGGAGAAGTGCCTCCGCTCGATCGCTTAGCCGTGACAGAGCCTTCGGCGGTGAGATATCGGTAGACATCTCCTTCTATGAGAGGCGAAAATATTTGCAGGTCCTCGATCTTCAGACTGTCTAAGGTCAGATTGTTTTCTATACAATGGAGGACTATCCTGCCCGTAACTTCGTGGGCATCCCTGAAGGGCATCCCCTTTCTCACGAGATACTCGGCGATGTCGGTAGCCGTGGCATAAGCCTCTGAGGCCGTGTCGGAGAGCCTTTTTTTATTGAACCGGATGCGTGGCACCATCTCGGTGAGGACGGAAAGCGACGCCTTTACCGTATCCACGGCATCGAAGACCGGCACCTTGTCTTCCTGCATGTCCCGGTTATAGGAGAGTGGCAACCCCTTCATCGTGGTGAGAAGGGAGATAAGCGAGCCGTAAACCCTTCCGGTTTTGCCCCTCATGAGCTCCGCAGCGTCCGGGTTCTTCTTCTGCGGCATGATGCTCGAGCCCGTAGTGTAGGCATCGGGGAGCTCGATAAAAGAGAACTCCCTCGTGGCCCAGAGCACGAGTTCCTCAGCCATCCTCGAGAGATGCATCATGAGGATGCTCGCATCGGAGAGGAATTCGATCGCGAAGTCCCTGTCAGAGACCGCGTCGAGACTGTTTTCCGATACCCTGTCAAAACCGAGGAGTTTCGCCACATATTCCCTGTCTATCGGCAGCGACGTGCCCGCAAGGGCGCCTGCGCCGAGAGGAAGGACATTGACCCTCTTCAGACTATCCTGAAATCTCTCGGTATCACGCCGGAGCATTTCGACATACGCGAGGAGATGAAGCGACAGGAGCACCGGCTGTGCCCTCTGGAGGTGCGTGTATCCTGGCATGATGTAGTCACGGTGTTTCGCAGCGCTCTCCACCAGCTTCTTCTGAAGGTCCTCGAGGAGAGAGACTATTCTCCCGATCTCGTCCCTGAGATAGAGCCGCATGTCGAGGGCGACCTGGTCATTTCTCGATCGTGCCGTATGGAGCCGCCTCCCGGCATCGCCCGTCTTCCTGATGAGTCCAGCCTCGATGTTCATGTGAATATCCTCAAGGTCTCGTCTGAACCTGAATCTGTCCGCTTCTATCTCATCGGCTATCTCTTTCAGTCCGCGAACGATCTTCCGGGAATCCTCCATCGGGATTATTCCCTGCCTGCCGATCATCTTCGCATGGGCGATGCTCCCCTCAATATCGTATCTCCAGAGGCGGCTGTCAAAGGAGATCGATTCCGTGAAGGACTCGACAATGCCCGCAGTCTTCTCTCTAAACCTTCCTGACCAGAGTTTCTTCATGGCTAAGCATAAAATTTTGAGATTCTTGTGTCAAGGGTTTTCAACGTGATATGATAGCCGCATGTCGCAGGCGAAACTCAAGGTGATGCTCCTCCGCCACACCCCTAACCCCGAGGCGACCGTTGCCATGGCCGCTAAGCTTTGTTACAGTCCTTCGGACATAGGATCCCTCAGGGAGAAGATAGAGGAAAAAGACCAAAACGCCTTTGTCGAGAGGCTCGTGAAGATGGGACATATGAGCCCCGTCGAACATGCTTCGTTCACCTACGCCATAGAGGGGATATCCCGGGCATGCT
Source organism: Thermodesulfovibrionales bacterium (assembly GCA_035622735.1). Classification (NCBI taxonomy): domain Bacteria; kingdom Pseudomonadati; phylum Nitrospirota; class Thermodesulfovibrionia; order Thermodesulfovibrionales; species Thermodesulfovibrionales bacterium. The sequence goes on from DASPUT010000092.1 coordinate 4,191, forward strand.
CGCACCAGCTCGTCAGACACCGGCTCGCTTCCTACAGTCAGCAGTCACAGCGTTATGTGAGAGAGGAGGCGGGCTTCGATTATGTCGTTCCTCCCAGTATCAGCGGCGACAGGGAATTGAAGGAGTACTTTGAAGAATGCATGGCCGAGGCGCAAAAGGCGTATGATCACCTTGTGAGGAAGCTTCACGAAAAGGGCATAACCGGCGAATCAGCGAACCAGGATGCGCGCTTCGTCCTCCCGAATGCCTCGGAGACGAAGATCATGGTCACGATGAATGCGCGGGAACTCCTCCACTTCTTCCGCCAGAGGTGTTGCAACAGGGCTCAATGGGAGATCAGGCGGATGGCTGTGGAGATGCTGAAACTCGCAAAAAAAGTCGCACCGGTAATCTTCGCGAAGGCAGGACCCGGATGCCTTTTTGTACCCTGCCCCGAGGGAGAATATACCTGCGGGAAGATGAAAGAAGTCAGAAAGAAGTTTCTAGCCCTCACAAGTTGATCCTCAGACATCGCTACTATCCCGCTGTTTCTTTGACACCAAAATAAAATTTATTTTATTATAAATTTAAACTATTTAACATTGAGTCCTATTGCCATGTAATATATTTGGTTCGGGCATTCGATTCTTCAGGTTATGGTATAATGATAATCTTTTTTGAATCCCGGCTTCGAGAGGAAAGGTGAATGAACTCGACGAAATCAAGAGAGCTATTTAAGAAAGCCTTCAGGCTGATACCCGGAGGGGTCAACAGTCCGGTACGGGCCTTCAAGGCGGTAGGCGGAAATCCCCTCTTCATCAAAAGCGCAAAGGGTTCGAAGATTTACGACGCGGACGGCAACGGGTACATCGACTATGTACTCTCATGGGGCCCGATGATCCTCGGGCATGCCCATCCGGCAGTCGTGAAGGCGCTCAAATCCGCCATCGAAAGAGGCACGAGCTTCGGTGCCCCCACGGAACTCGAGATAGAACTCGCCGAACTCATCGTAAAGGCCTACCCTTCCGTCGAGAAGGTGAGAATGACAAGTTCAGGCACCGAGGCGACGATGAGTGCGATAAGGGTCTCGAGGGGCTTCACCGGAAGGGACAAGATAATCAAATTCGAAGGCTGTTACCATGGGCACGCCGACGGCCTGCTCGTGAAAGCCGGTTCCGGTGCGATGACCTTCGGAGTCCCCGACAGCCCCGGGGTTCCAAAATCCTACGCGAAAAATACGATAACCGTTCCGTTCAACGACATCAAGACCTTTACGGACATCGTCAGGAGAGAGTGGAAATCGATTGCATGCGTCATCGTCGAGCCGGTGGTCGGCAACATAGGATGCGTCCTGCCGAAACAGGGTTTCCTCGAAGCATTACGGAAGGAGACGAGGAAGTACGGGATCGTCCTCATATTCGACGAGGTCATGACCGGTTTCAGGGTCTCTTACGGCGGCGCGCAGGCGCATTATGGGATAAGGCCGGACATGACCTGCCTCGGCAAAGTAATCGGCGGCGGAATGCCTGTCGGAGCGTTCGGCGGAAAGCGAGAAATAATGTCCATCGTGGCGCCGGAAGGCCCTGTGTACCAGGCAGGGACACTCTCCGGAAACCCGATCGCGATGACGGCCGGCATAGAGACGCTGAAGATCCTCTCGAAAAAGGGCGCCTATGAGAAGCTCGAAAAGACGATGGATCGCCTCGAAAGAGGTCTGAAAGATGCGGCCAAAAAGTCGGGCGTTAAGACAAAGTTTTACCGGGCCGGAACCATGTTCTGTACCTACTTCTCCGATAGGGAAGTCGTTGATTACGAAACGGCAAAGAGATCGGATACGAAGCGATTTGGACGGTTCTTCACGGGGATGCTGCAGCAGGGGGTAAACCTCGCTCCGTCGCAGTTCGAGGCCGGATTCATCTCCCTTGCCCACACCGGAAATGATATCGAGAAGACTATTCGGGCCGCGTACAAGACCCTGTCCGGACTTGACCGTTAGGCTTTAAGGAAGCGTGAGGAGGATTTGGTGCTCAATCCGCTGACGTTAGTTGACAAGATTATTGTCTGGTTTACCGAGAAACTCTCGAAGAGGACAAAGGTCCTCATCTCGGTATTCGTTTTGCTTTTTCTCGTCGGCGCTGCCTACACGGGATACAGGATCAACGATTACTTCGAGAACGACCCTGCGGCGTGCAGGACGTGCCATGTCCACGACAAGGCCCACGCGGCTTGGGAGAAGAGCGAGCACAACAGGGTTACCTGTCATGACTGTCATCACGCGACGCGGAAAGACCAGGTGATGCAGATCGTAAAGTTTGTCTTCCTCGGGCATAAGACGGTTTCTCCGAGACACGGCGAAATCATCGTACCGAAGAAGTTTTGCATGCTCTGTCACTGGGAGAAGAACAAGAAGTACCCTGAGGCGCCGAACGTCTCCACCTCCCAATACCATATCAGGCACGCTACGACAGCGGGTCTCGAGTGCACCCAGTGCCATGGGTATGTCATCCACAAATTCCCGACCGAGGAGAGGTTCTGTCTCAAGTGCCACACCGGAAAAGAGGTCCATGGTGCGGGGATGAAGGAACTCGCGTGTCTCAACTGTCACACCGAGCGTACCAAGAACCTGAGGCCGGGAAGAAAGAAATGCCTCTACTGCCACGGCGATGAATCAGTGAGGCAGGAACTCATTGCGGACGGCAGCATAGACGTGAAGCATTTCCCGCCCCCTCCCGCAGTCACAAAGAAGGCGATCAAGATAAATTTCCCGGGAGATGCGCCGATGCAGTTTTACTGCTATGAGTGCCACAAACCCCATCAGAAGGCGAGGCCCGACTGGAACGACTGTCTGAAGTGCCACAGCAGCATCCCCGATAAGGGCAGACACGAACTGCATATCAAGACTGTCGGCATGGAATGCAAGAATTGCCATAAACCTCATGTCTGGAGCGTCACCGAGGAACAGGCGAAGAAGGATTGTGTCAAATGCCACGAATACCGGGATCCGAGGAGGTTCCTGACGCTGTAAATCTGAAACGTTTCAGGGGGATGACAGGCACCCGCTGCCATCCCGGATGCGTCAGTTCCGGGCGGTGTGAGAGTAAAGGCTGAGGACATATGCAGCAGCCGTTGACGAAGAGAGATAAAGAGAGAAGGTGTAGTACTCAATTGGGGAGGTTTCTATGAAGTTTTCGATGTTGAATCCTTTTCGGTGGTTCAAGAAATTCCATGCCTGGCTCGAAGAAGGCATGTCGTTCAAGGGGAAGGTGATCATTGCGGTGCTGCTCCTCGTGATCACGGCAGGGAGCGGTGTCGTCGCCTTCCGGTTTTATGACTTTACCCAGAATAATCCGAAGTTCTGTGTAAGCTGTCATCTCATGAAGCAGGCCTTCGAGGCCTGGGAAACGAGTGAACATAAGAACGTCAACTGCCATGAGTGTCATCACCTCACCGTCCCGGAGATGAACAACCTGCTCATCAGCTTTGTTCTGCACAGGCCGACGAGGGTTCCGGAACGCCACGGCAAGATCATCGTACCCTGGAGATACTGTCTGAAATGCCATTGGGAAAAGGACGAGCGATACGCAAAGGCGCCGATGATCAATAAATCGAACCTCCATGCGAAGCATGTCTTCATGGAGCAGAAGGAATGCTCCCAATGCCACGGGTACATCGTCCACAAATTCACTCCGGAAGAGCGGTTCTGCGTCAGATGCCACCAGAACAAGGAGGTGCACGGTGCCGGTATGGTCGGACTCGCATGCCTCAACTGTCATACGGACCGGACGAAGGACCTCAGGCCCGGGAGGAAGAAGTGTCTCTTCTGCCACGGCGGTGAGGAAGTCAGAAAGGAACTCATTGCTGACGGGTCGATGGATGTGAAGCATTACCAGCCGGGCACGGAGACGGTCAAGAAGGCGATAAAGATCAATGTGCCTTCCGATGCGCCGATGCAATTCTTCTGTTACGAATGTCATAAACCACACAAGCTGGTGCGACCCGATTGGGGCAACTGCCTCAGCTGTCACCGCAATGTCCCCGAGGTCGGCAAGCACAATCTTCACATACAGGTTGTCGGGATGAAGTGCAAGGACTGCCATAAGCCCCACCGCTGGCGTGTCACCGAGGAGAGTGCGAAGAAGGACTGTGTCAAATGCCACGAATACCGGGAGCCGAAGCGGTTTATTGCGTCCTGAGATTATGGTAGAATACTATCCGCAGGGAGATGAGGGAATAACTCCCCCGTCTCCCCATGTCATCCTGCTACTCTATAGCAAAGGAGCGAAGTAAGGGATTATGAAGAGTCACGTCTGGCGGCCGCTTTTTGTGGTAATCGGTTTCGTTGTCCTCATCCTGATCGCGAGAGAGTTCGTTGTTCCGAAGGATTTCGGCATACAGGAGAGAGGGTATATGTATGGCATGCACCGGAAGAGCAACGAGGAGGAATGGAAGGCCTTACCGGCCAAATACCGTTCGAAGGAATACTGCAAGGACTGCCACAACGATAAATATGCCTCCATTATGCAGACGCCTCACGCCATCATTCAGTGCGAAAACTGTCATGGTCCGGCCATCGAACACCCATCGGACCCGCCGAAACTGAGCATCGACAAGAACAGGGCCCAATGCCTGCGGTGCCACTATCCCCTGCCCTATCCCACGAGCGGGAGGGCGAATATCAGAGGGGTCGATCCGGACAAGCACAACCCCGGCATCGAATGCGTAATGTGTCACAATCCGCACAAGCCTAAGTTGGAGGGCATGAAATGATAACGAGAAGAGACTTCCTGAAAACGAGCGCCAAGGGCATAGCGGGACTCGCCGTGCCGCTCGCGGCGATAGAAATCATAAACCCCCGAAACCTCTTTGCCGCAAAAGGGGACAAGGCGAGGGTGAGATGGGTGTTCCTCGTGAACACGTACAAATGTGTCGGCTGCGGTTTCTGCGTGAAGGCATGCAAGCTGGAAAACGAGATACCTTACGACGCGAACGTGACGAGGACGTGGGTCGAGCGGTATGTCCTCACGAAACAGGGAAAGCTCTTTGCAGATTCGCCGAAGGGCGCGCGGGATGGTTTCACCACGAGCAAGATAGCCCTCGGCAAGGATGAATATCACGATATAAAAAACGATGATATAGACAAGGCATACTTTGTCCCGAAGCTCTGCAACCAGTGCGAGAATCCGCCCTGCGTTCAGGTATGCCCGGTGGGCGCCACGTATCAGGCCGCCGACGGGGTCGTGCTCGTCGACAGGAAATGGTGTATCGGCTGCGGCTACTGCATCATGGCCTGTCCCTATGGTGTGAGGTTCTTTCACCCGATTTACCGCACGGCCGAAAAATGCACCTTCTGCTACCACCGGATAACGAAGGGGCTGACAACGGCCTGTGTCCAGGCGTGCCCCTTCGGCGCGAGGATGATCGGGAATATCAAGGACCCGAATGATCCGGTCACGAAGATCATCATGACCGAGAGGGTGGGGGTGTTGAAGAGCGAATACGGAACGAAACCGCAGGTCTATTACATCGGTCTCGATGAGGAGGTAAGGTAAGCATGGTTCACGGAGAAGCATGGACAGTCAAAGAGCTCTTTGTAACCCCGAATGAATACATCTACTGGTCGGTGCAGATCGTCATGTATCCCTTCATGACCGGTCTCGTCGCGGGCGCCTTCGTTCTCTCATCGCTCTATCACGTCTTCGGCATACAGCAGCTGAAGGACATGGCGCGGTTTTCCCTCGTCTTCTCCTTCGCGCTGCTGCCGGTCGCGATGATGCCGCTCATGCTGCATCTCCAGCAACCGCAGAGGGGAATAGAGGTGATGATGTCCCCCCATTTCACCTCGGCCATCGCCGCCTTCGGCATCGTCTTTTCGACCTATGGGGCGATTGTGGCTTCCGAATTGTGGTTCGTATTCAGAAAACATTTCGTCGAGACCGCGCTTTCCCTCGGGAAGAAGCAGGACAAGGGCCTGGGAGAGAAGATCAAATATCTCATATTCTCGGCTCTGACTCTCGGTGCGTACGACATCAGCGAGGAGG
>DASPUT010000093.1 GCA_035622735.1 Thermodesulfovibrionales bacterium
AGGGGCGACTCCGCAGCGGCCTTAAGCCCTCGGCTTGGCAAGGACTTCGAGGACCTTCAGGTCGAAGAACCTTTTTGACGCGGACGCCTTTATGACGAGCACCGTGTCAGCGCCCCTCGCGGTCCCCGCGACCGCGAGGACATCTTCGCCCTCGGGAATCAAACCGGCATCGACCGCCATCATTACGATCTCGCAGCAGACCTTCGAGCCTTCGCCGAACCTCCTCAGGGTATTTGCGACGATGAGGGTCGGATAGGTGCCGCTGAATTTTGCCGCGAACGCCGTTTCGATCGAATGGGTGAGCATCGAACCGGTATACACGACCGCGCCGTTTTTCTCGATGCGGCTTCTCGTATCGGGAGACAGTTCGAGGGCATTCGGTTCTTTATAGCCGGCTGAATGGGTGACGACGGTGATGTTTACCTTGCTATTCTTTAACGCCCCGGAAAAGAGAAGACCCGTGTCCCCGACTGTCGAGGCGACGACGAGATGTCCGTACCCGCCTTCCGCTATCGCTCTCTTGACGACCTCGAGACAGGCCTCGGTGTTGTCCCTTCCGGGCTTTTCAAAATAGACAACGGTTCTTTCCATCGCTGAATACTAACAGAAAAGGCTTTTCATCATCAAGGAGAGACAAGGACTCTTTCGTTCAGATATTCGGCATGTCCAATTTTATATGGAGCTCCCGCAGCTGTTTCTGTTCGACTTCAGACGGCGCCCCGGACATGAGACAGAAGGCCTTCTGGGTCTTCGGAAAGGCGATGACATCCCGGATCGATGCGGCCCCCACCATGAGCATCACGAGTCTGTCAAGGCCGAGGGCGATTCCTCCGTGAGGCGGCGCGCCGAAGTCGAGCGCGTCGAGGAGAAACCCGAATTTTATGCGCGCCTCCTCTTCCCCGATGCCGAGCAGCTCGAACATCCTTCTCTGAACGTCTCTCCGGTGGATACGGATGGACCCGCCGCCGATTTCGTAGCCATTGAGGACGATATCATAGGCCTTTGCCTTGACACCAGCCACGAGGCCCCGCTCATCGGCGGTTAAGGCAGAGCCGACAGTCCGCAACGAAGAGAGCTTCTCGATATCTTCGTCTGCCGGCGAGGTGAATGGATGATGCATCGCCTGGAACCTCCCTTCTTCGACATCCCATTCGAGGAGAGGGAAATCGAGTATCCATGCGAAATTGAATCCGGGCCTGATGAGGTTGAGCCTCTTGCCGAGTTCGAGCCTCATGCGGCTCAGGACGTCATGGACAACCCTTTCCTCGTCCGCCACGAAGAGCATGAGGTCGCCTTCCCCGGCAGCGAGCCGCTGCGCCATCTGCCGCAGGGTATCTTCCGGAAAGAACTTGGCTATGGGAGATTCAAAACCGTCCTTCACTTTGATCCATGCAAGACCCTTCGCCCCGAAGGCCTTCGCCTCTTCGGTGAGCATATCGACTTCTTTCCTCGAAAGCCCGGCCATGCCCTTTCCGTTCATCGCCTTCACCCTGCCGCCCGAATCTACGGCATCGCGAAAGACCTTGAAGGAGCCTTGACCGGCCAGGTCCGCCATCTCCTTCAGTTCGAGGCCGAACCTCAGGTCGGGCTTGTCGTTTCCGAACCGTTCCATCGATTCCCGGTAACCGAGTCTCGCGAAAGGAGTCGAGATCTCCGTATCGAGGACGGTCTTGAAGAGCTGTTTCATCATCCCTTCCATGAGGCCTATGACATCATCACGGTCCACGAAGGACAGCTCGAGGTCGACCTGAGTGAATTCAGGCTGTCTGTCGGCCCTCAGGTCCTCGTCCCTGAAACACTTGACGATCTGGAAATACCGCTCGATCCCGGCGACCATGAGTATCTGCTTAAAGAGTTGCGGGGACTGGGGAAGCGCATAGAACTGACCGGGATTCAGTCTGCTCGGCACGAGATAGTCCCGCGCGCCTTCCGGGGTCGACTTCGTGAGCATGGGGGTCTCTATTTCGAGGAACCCTCTCTCATCGAGGTAATCCCTGATGAGCTTGGTGACCTTGTGCCTGACGACGAGGTTGCCCTGCAATTCAGGCCTTCTCAGGTCGAGATACCGGTATTTCAGTCGCAGCGATTCCGACGCCTCTGCCGCATCTTCCATCGGGAAGGGAAGGGGAGACGCCTCATTCAGCACGGTCAGCGCATCGGCGTAGAGTTCCACTTTGCCTGTCGGCAGAGACGGATTATCCGTTCCTTCGGGCCTCCGCCTCACCTGACCTGACACGGAAATGACAAACTCACTCCTGATTGCATGGGCTGACTCGTGCGCCTCCTTCGAGACGTCCGGGCTGAAGACGACCTGACAGAGTCCGCTCCTGTCCCTCAGATCGACAAAGATCAGGCCTCCGTGGTCCCTCCTCCTGAAGACCCACCCCGAGAGGGTCACCGGGGAGCCGATGTCCGATTCCCTAACTTCTCCGCAACCTCTATCACGAGTCATATGACCTCCAATAACTAGCCCCTTTGCGCATCAATTATAATCCAATCTCTCTCTTTATAGACCGGAGTTCTTCGCCCGTGAGGTGTCTGATCTTCCCGGGTTTCAAGTCCCCGAGTTTCAATCCGCCTACGGCGATTCTCTTCAGCCTCATGACAGGATGCTTGACCTTTTCGAGCATCCTCCTCACCTGTCTGTTCTTCCCTTCATAGATGGTCATTTCTATCCAGGAGCTGTTCTCCGTTTCCCTGATCTTCTTCAACCTGGCAGGCATGGTCAAGCCGTCTTCATCGAGCCTCACCCCGCGGCGCAACTTCTCCGTCTCCTTCTCATTCAGACTCCCTTCGATCTTGACAAGGTATGTCTTCGGTATCTTCCTCGACGGGTGGAGTATCGCATTGGCGAAATCGCCGTCGTTCGTCAAGAGAAGCAGCCCCTCGGAATGGTAGTCGAGTCTCCCCACGGGGTAGATGCGGTATTTTATCCCGCCGAGAAAATCCTTCACCGTCGGTCTTCCCTCCGGATCGGAGAGGGTCGTCACGACGCCGTCAGGCTTGTGGAACATTAGGTACGCCTGCTGCCTGCCTTTTAGCGTCGGACTCGAGACGAGCTTGCCGCCTACCTTTATATAGTCCTCTGCAGGATCGGCCTTCATCCCGAGAGTCGCTGTTTCGCCGTTTACGGTGACCATTCCTTCAAGGATGAGTTCCTCTGCCTTTCTTCTCGAAGCGATCCCCATCTGTGCGAGAATCTTCTGCAGCCGTTGTTCCATGAGGATAAATGATACCATAATCGGCTTGTCCGATGGATTGGTTTGGCCTACCTTTTGAGAGGGCATCGGGAAGTCGGTTTCAGAATTTTTATAATCGACAAGATATTTCTATGGCAGTCCCTAATACGTTTTTGGGTAACGGTTCCTCCAAAATCTTCAGAAGGTTATTCTTCTCAAGGTGTCGAAAAAATTCTTCACCCGTCTTCACGATCGCCTCACCGATCCAATTGTTTCCGCTGGAATGGAGCATTATAAAAAATCAGAGATGGCCCATCCTGGAATAAGGATTCTTTGACTGTCCTATTCTCTCAGTCGCGAGAGATGAAATTTTGTCCGCCGCCAATTTATACTAATCTCCGTGAAGGACTGGAAGGACAACGTATCATTTATCATCATCGAGCCGAAGGAGCCCGGCAATGTCGGTGCAGCTGCGCGGGCGATGAAGAACATGGGGTTTACCCGCCTCGAACTGGTCGCGCCTGCGCCCCTGACCGATGAGGCGCGATGGATGGCCTGTACCGCCGTTGACCTCCTCGACAAGGCGAAGATACATGCCAAGTTTCAGGATGCAATTCAAGACAAGGGCCTGGTCATCGGCACTACCCGGAGGATCGGGAAGCGGAGGGGGCTCATTCTCCCCGTTAAAGAGGGAGTGAAGAAGGCCGTCGCGTTTGCCGGGAAGAATAGAATCGGCATACTCTTCGGCAGGGAGGACAAGGGGTTACGGAATAACGAGGTCGGGGAATGCGGCTTTCTCATGACGATTCCCGCAAACCCGGCGTTCCCGTCGATCAATCTCGCTCAGAGCGTACTGCTTGTCGCCTATGAACTCGGCGAGAAGGCATACGGGAAGGGCCTGCCGGAATTTGCTGACCGTAAAGAAATCGAGATGCTCTACCGGCACATGCAGAGAACACTCAAACTCCTCGGGTATATCCCGAGAGGCAGCAGGGACATGGAAGAGAGGATCATGAATAACCTGAAGCGTCTGATCGGAAGGGCGGGGCTGACAGACTGGGAACTGAGGATGCTCCGCGGGATCTGCTCTCAGGCGGAGAAGAAGTTAGGGCATGAAGATAAAGGTCAGGCCTCAGGATTTTCTCGTTGAGGAAATTGCCGAGATCCCCTCAAGGACAGGGGGAGACTTCGGCCTCTATCTCCTTGAAAAGAGCGGATGGAACACTGTTGATCTCCTGAAGAGGCTCTCGAGGGAGTCAGGCATCCCCTTCGGCGAATTCGCCTACGGCGGAAAAAAGGACAGACACGCCCTGACGAGGCAGTACGTAACGATAAAGGGTGCAAAACAGGTTTCCTTATCTCATGCCGCCTCGGACTATTCGCTCACCTTCCTTGGTTCGATCGGGAGGCCGATGGGGCCGGACCTCATCAAGGGAAACAGATTCGAGATCGTTCTGCGGAGCCTCACCGACGGGGAGTCGCAGGCTGCATCGGCAGACATCGGGGACCTCGAGAGGGACGGTTATCCGAACTATTTTGACGACCAGAGATTCGGAAGCCTCGACCCGCTGCAGGGCTTTCTTGCCGAAAAGATACTCAGGGGACACCATAACGGTGCGCTGAAGATATACCTCACCCATATCCGTAAGGAGGACAAGAAGGAAGAGAGAGAACGGAAGCTATTCTTCTCCGAACATTGGGGTAAGTGGCAGGAATGTTCTGAAAGGGCTAAGACCCTGTTCGATCGTGATGCCTTCGAGTTGCTCACCCGTGACCCTAAGGCCTTTGTCCCGCTGCTCCAGAGAATACCCCCTGAGGAGATGTCGCTCTTTTTTTCCTCCTATCAATCTCATCTCTGGAATGAACTCTTGAGAAGAATCGTGAAAGCGAAGGCCGGCGATTCCGTGAGGAAATACCCGGGAGTTGCCGGCGCGTATCTCTTCTATGCCTGCCTAAAGGGAGAGGATTTCCGTTACCTCAGGGAGTTGCGTATCCCGACTCCGGCATCGAATACGAGAATGCCCGACACCCTCACGGAGAAGCTCTATGCGGAAGTCCTGACGGAGAACCATATGAGGCCTCCCCTGTTCAACATCAGGAAGATCAGGCAGGCATTCTTCAAGGGCACGGAGAGGAAAGCGATCGCTCTCCCGGAAGGTCTCTCCGCGGATTCTTCCCCTGACGAACTCTACCGGGGGAAGAAGAAGATGGGCCTGAAATTTGTGCTGCCCAGGGGAAGTTACGGAACCATGCTCATCAAGCGGTTGTTCTGCAAAGCGGGTCCGTAACGTTTACGGATAAAAACGGCACAGCCTTTCAGGGGAGATGCCGAGGAGATAGAGGCCGGCCATCATCCAGTTTCTGAGGGTGCAAGAAAGGATGCCCTCCTTCTCCCACCTCCTCGCAGAGGTCTTTACCCTCGCAGGGATGATATGGATCGCGTCCCCTCTTTTCTTAATGCGCCTCATGATATCCATGTCTTCCATGATCGGAATCTCCCTGAACCCGTTCATCTCGGCGAAATAGTCTCTCCGGATGAAGATCGCCTGGTCTCCGTAAGGGATTCTCGTCAGACGCGACCGCAGAGAAGCGGCACGCTCTATCAGCCTGAAGACCATTCTTTCCGATTCTATTCCGAGGTCAAAGGCCCCACCGACATGCCTTCCCGTTTCGATTACGCCGGCAATGGAGGCCAGGGCATTTTCCGGAAGCATCGTGTCGGCATGAAGAAAGAGTAGGACATCCCCTCCTGCCCGGCGTGCCCCCGCATTCATCTGATTCGCGCGTCCTTTTTCGGAGATCATCCTGTCTACTCGCCTTTGCCGTATCTCGTTTATCGTTTTCCCTTCTGGGTGGCCGTCGACAACGATAATCTCGACCGCTCCGCCGTACGGCAAGGTGAAGATATGATCGAGTGTCCGGTTGATGACGGATGCCTCATTCCATACAGGAATGATTATCGAGATCTTACAATCCATAAGCCCGCCCGGCCGGACCCTTCCGAACGGCAAACCGGCTCACAACGACACGCTATTCCGTATGGTGTCGATGAGAGACATGGTTTTTGATTTCCTGAATTGCGTATCTCTGTTTCTCAGAAAGAGGTCGGCGAGGTCTTCAGGGGTATCGACATCCCTCCACTCGGGAAGGACATGGGCGCCGCATCCAAATCTTTCAAAGGCCTTCATCGTATCGGCGAAGACGGAACCGGTGCTCCACTGAATTCCGCGAAATATCTCTGGCAGGAATCTTTCCCTCCGAAAACCGATAAGGTAGTATCCGCCGTCAACAGCAGGGCCTATGACGGCCCCGCGAGTTTCGAGAGAGGCAAATGCCTCGGAGATGACATGGTCCGTGAGGTCCGGGATGTCGCTTCCGATGAGGACTGCCTTTTCGATGCCCTCCGCGAAGGACCGGACAAAGGCGTTCTCCATCCTCTCTCCCAGATCATTCCCGCTCTGCGGGAAATAGGCATGACCCTTACCGAGCCAGTTCCGTATTTCTCCTTCTGCATCGGGCGGATCGAAAAAAATCAGCAGGGGGTCGCTTCTTCTTTCAAGCGTGCAGATAATGTCGAAGACGAAATTTCTATAGAGCGCGAGAGTGGTCTCTGCACCGAGAACCGCAGCGAGGCGTGATTTTACCCTGCCCATCTTCGGGGACCTGACGAAAAGGAGGAGAGATGAACGACAGGACATTTCAGAAGATCCTTCTCCAGGAGTCTTCCCGCTGAATCTCAGGGGAAAGGAGTCCGGCAGCACGGGTTCATACCCCGTCGACGCCGGGTCTGTCTGCTCGGACAAAACGATCCCCCTTTGACATTTGTATCTCTTAGAACTTTAAGAGACCGAACCGGTCTCAACACCCGTGGGGGTTTCATCCGCCTCCACCGGCAAAACCGAAGAGTTTCGATACATTCAGCTTCATGACGTTGCTGCTGAAGCACTTGGGGCATTTCTTCTCATCACAATCGTGAGTCGATGACGGGGCTGTCTGATAGTAGCTCCCGCACGCAAGACAGATATATTCCTCTCCTGTCATAGTATCCACCTCCTTTATTTTGTTCTTTCTATCAGGGCAAGATTCACGGGCCATGCCATGCATAGCAACACAGCAAAAGAAGGGTCGGCCGTATACCTGAGATCACCGTTATCTCCGGAGCCTCGCTTCATCGCCGAACCAGTATATGATGTTTGCCATGAGGCAGAAGCCGATAAGGCAAATATAATTAAGTTTACCCCAACCGACCCGGGCAAAATCAACCAGTAAGGGCTGTGAATCGAGGCAAAGAGGGCGCTCCCGAGAGGAAGCCGGTCTGTCATAAGCCATATGATCCTTTCCAGGTACCGGATGCAGATCTTAGCCAAATACATACTCATGCCTCTTCAGATTGTTTCCGGCCATCGACATTATCCTTTCGCGACGGCATCGCAGAGAAGCAGAACGGGACAGTGGGCAGCTCCGGGATAAGGTTTCGAACCATCTTCTTTTCTGCAGTGTCGATCAATTCAGGCCGCCGTGGCGGTTTCTTTTGTTTCTTCCTTCGCCGTGCCGCTTTGCCCTCTGCTCCTCCATGAAGGCGAGGAAGGTCTTCATGTCGCATTTCCCCGTCTTCTTCTGGAACTCGCCGCAGTCTGAAAGCGACCGGAGGTCGCGCCGAAGACCGCTGTCTTCTTTCAGACCCTTGTTTATCATCTCCAGGATCTTTGTGGCCACGGACGCCGGTTTTTTTTTGAAGGAGTAGAAGACCAGTTTCCCCTCCCGTCTCTCATTGAGGAGCCCGGCGCCACTGAGAAGTCCAAGATTTCTGGAAACGAGTGGCTGGGATATTCCGAGCACCCCCATCACCTGACAGACACAGAGCTCCTTCCTCATGAGGAGCACGAGTATCCGGAACCGCGTCTCATCGGCGAGAAGTTTGAATAATTTCACGACCTTTTTCATATAAATATATTTATATACGATTATGCAAGAAAATGTCAAGGAAACAATGCGACGGCCCGGACTTCCCACATTTCTCCTTCCGTCAGGTAAAATCATCTATGGAAGGAGCACGCGAAGTCAGGACCGTAGAGGTATCGGAGGCGGGTGAACGGCTCGATGCGTTCCTTGCGGGGAGAGCAGGCATTACCCGTTCTCAGATTCAGAAGTTCATCGCGAGCGGGGATGTCCTTGTCAACGGGACACGGGTCAGCCAGCATTACCGGGTAAGGATTGGTGATTCGATCCGTCTCGTCATACCCGAAGGGGAATCCGGTGAACTCGTCCCGGAACCGTTGCCCATCGAGATCCTCTATCGCGACGCATTCATCGTCGTTGTGAACAAACCCGCCGGGATGGTTGTGTACCCTGCTGCCGGTCACGGCCGAGGCACCCTCATGAACGCCCTCGCCTATCACTGTGGAAGACTTGCG
>DASPUT010000094.1 GCA_035622735.1 Thermodesulfovibrionales bacterium
CGGACTGAACGAAAGAAGGCTCCAGACGCGTTTCCTCAGGCGTTCCAGGTTTGCCGCCGAAGCGACCGAGATCGCCGTCAGTCTCTTGATCGTCAGTTGCTCACTCATGGTGTGCCGTTGCGGGACTCTTGTAAGAGAGATAGTGGTACTTATTATTGCCGTCAAGTGCGACCGTCGCCTTCACGGTGTATCCTGTCTTCTCCTTTTCTCTGTGGCCGACAGCCTCGATCGCATAGGGGCCATTCCCCGATGTGGAAAAAAACTTGACGGAGTCTTGCGGGATTCCTCCTTCAGCCTGCGGGTTCTGTATCTCCTTGGTCTCCCTGAAACTCATTATCGACTCGACGATTTCAGGGGTCATCCCGGGAACCGCGAGGAGGACCTCTCTCGGAGCTGCATTGATATTAATGAGGGCGCCGACGGCAGCTCCTGCTGCAGCACCAGGGAACCCTCCGCCAGCGGCCGGTGCGGCACTGGTCGGAATGACCGCGAGAAAGTCGATGAGGCCCCTCTTCTCCGCGTTTCCGTAAAGGATATCGGGCGTCATCCCCTTAACGAGAAGGAGTTCTTCCAAGGTATCAAAGTCGGCGTGCTTTGCCTCGTAAGGGTTGGGAAGAGACTCGTAATATTCGTCACCGGCGCCGTTCAGTCTGTGCATGCCTTTATTAGGGTCTTTCCAGTCCAATATCGAATCCACAATGATATTCACATTGTCTTCCTGAACGCCCATGTTTATCAGGAGTTGTCTTAATATTATAGCATTTCCATCCGAAAGCCCGTTCAGGTTTATCTTCCCCGACTCGTCTATTATCCTGACCGTATAGGACCCGTCACCAATCTGATCGCTATAGGGCGTACCGTCCGTCTTCCATACTTCGAGGCCTTCGAGAATCACCGTCTGACCTTTGTTGACGGTCCTGTAGAAAACCTCCATAATCCCCCTCTCAATTCCCGCCTCTGCAAGGAACCTCTTCTCTATGCCGTCCTTGAAAGACAGGGTGGCGGAGGTCTCGGTTTTTGTCATAAAAGAAAAGGAAAGGACGATGACCATGAGGATGGTCAGGACCCACAATACGAGGAGTAAGGCAATTCCTTCCTGCGAATCCTGCTTCTTCATTTCAAACTTTAACCTAGGCAGGTCCAAAGGGTTTCTTGACCGGCGTTGGCTGCGTCGCGGGCGTCAAGGGTGTAGTGCTACCGGGTGCGGCTTGGGTCGGTGGTGTCGATGCCTTCACCCTCATCGGAATGATTATGGAGAGGTCCCTGGCTCCGTAGAGGAGTCGCACCCGTATCTTTTCGGGCATGCTGTTTTCATCCGTCCACTGCTCTACCCACTCTCCCTCTTCCATCGTCGGATCCTTATAGAAATACTCAAAGGAGATGTCATCAAAGGCTTCGAGGAGCTTCGTTTCTCCGGCCCCGCTCAGACCGATCATGCTTTCCGATGCATACAAGGTCTTCTTTCCCCGGTTGTCGGAGTCTATACTGTATGTCACGGTCACGTATCCCTTCTCGCCCCCCCAGATGGAATAATTCGTGGGGAACTGCAGAGACGTCTTTTCCCCCGTGAACGAATATTTCTTCGTGTCGTTGTCAGTGATGATGAGCGGCATTGCGGACTGTATCTGGTATCCGATAAGAGCGAGGGATGAGCGGATCCTTTCGAGAGATTCTATCTTTCTTTCTCCGGCGTTCACGGAACGGAAACCGAGCCTCATGGCGCCGGTTATGATGAGGATGATAATCCCTATGATCGCGATCGAGACCATGAGTTCCAGGAGAGTGAACCCGGCTGGTCTGCCCGCCAACCTTCCGTTGTCCGCGAGGCGAACATCTTCGCTGTCGGTCTTATCGAAAAGCATTGCTCCGGTTTTCATGCCTCCCTTCATATCTTCTTCTCTACCGTCTTCATCGTCCTCAGCGTGATCGATTTCGTCTTCGCCCCGACCGCCCACGATGTTGTCATCGTTATATCGAGGAGCTTCACCTGGAGGTTGTCCGTCCTCTCTTTCATCGCCTCGGAGACGGACACATTGATCGTATACCCGTCATCGGTCCTTTCGCTCCACGAGGATTCGGACAGCTTGTCATCATCGAGCACCTGCCTCATCTTCGCGTCTGCCTTGGCGGCAGCAAGGACATAATCCTCTGATGTGGACAGGGCCCGGAGGTTTGCAGAGAAGAGCTGCAAGACGACGGTTACCGCCATCGCCAGGAGGGCAATGGCAGCGAGAACCTCGATGAGGGTGAAGCCGTCGCCGGCATGTACCACGCTGAAAGCAAGACGGGGGAATGAGGTTCCCCCCTTCGGAAACGTTAGTTCTTCATTTCTCATTTTATCATCACCGTTCCGACTATCGGATCGGTCTCTATACTCAGAGACTGCTTGCCGGAAGACAGGACGATCTTGCCCCCGTCGATGCCGCCGATTCCGTTAACGTTGATATTGAATTTCCCCCTCGGGACCTCTCCGGAAAGAGGGTCAATCACCTTTATCATGACATCGGCGGGGATGCTCTTACTGCCCTTTCCCTCTATGCCGTAGGATTTCGAGTCAAGGTCGATCGAGACGACCTGTCTCTCGCCGTTAATCTGCGCAAGGGCTCTCGCATACCGTATGGTGGCCGACAAATCCCGTGCCGTCGCCGTGAGCCTGCTCGAGAAGAGGGTCTTGGCAAAAAAGACAGTCGAGAGGCCGAGTACAAGCGTGATGAGAAAGATGACGATGATGAGTTCGAGAAGGCTGAATCCCCCCGTTTTCCGCAACGTGCCGTATCTTTCCGGTCGTCCGGACCCGGTCCTGAAAATGTCACGCATGATTATCTTATTGCCCGTAGGGTTCTGTTAAAACGGCAGTTCGGTTATGCTGAATATGGCCATGAGCATCGAGATGACGATAAAGCCGATTATCATCGCCATTCCGAGAATCATGGCGGGCTCGAGGAGGCCCACGAACCTCTTTATGGCGGTCTTAAGGCTCTTCTCATAGGTCGTGGCGACCTTCAGGAGCATATCATCGAGCTGGCCGGTTTCTTCGCCGACCTTGATCATGGAAAGCGCCAGCGGGGGCAGGATCTTTGCGTTGGCAAGCGGAACCGCTATGCCCTTTCCCTCTTTGGCTCCTTTCGATACGGCGTTTATGCCTGAGGCTATCACCTGGTTGCTGATAACGTCTTTCGCGTTGTTCAGCGCCTGGAGGAGGGGGACCCCGCTCTTCAGAAGCGTACCGAGCGTCCTGCAGAACCTTGCGGTTTCGAGTTTCTTGATGACGTCGGTAAGCAACCTGAGCTTCAAGGCATCCCATTTGTACCTGCCCGCATCGGACCGTATGTAACTTCTGAAGGCCATCCATGCTGTCAGGGCAGCCAGTGCGGTGATCCACCAGTATGACTGGAGCGCTTTACTGAAGGTGAGGAGGATCTGCGTCGGCAGGGGCAGGGACTTGCCGAGTTCGGCGAATATCGTCGTGAATTTGGGAAGCACGAACGTGAGGAGCAGGATGATCGATGCGCTGCCGGTGAGGACGAGTATTGTCGGGTAAATCATCGCAGAGAGGACGTGATCCTTCAATTCCTTGGAAGATTCGAGGAAGTCGTTCAGCTTTTCGAGGACCACGTCGAGCACCCCGCCCGCCTCACCGGCCCGTACCATGTTCACATAGATTCTCGGGAAGACCCTGGGATGACGCTGCAGGGCGTCTGAGAACGAGCTGCCTTCGCGTATGGACTTCAGGATCGACTGAATGATCACCTTTGTCTCTCTGTTTTCGTTTATTTCGGCGAGGATATTGAGGCCCCTGTCGAGGGGCAATCCTGCGCCGAGGAGCGCTGACAATTCCGTAGTGAACGTGAGGAGGTCGGCCTTCGAGGAACCGAAGGATATCTTCTTCTTTATCCCCTCCCTGGGAGAGGAGATCTTCAGGGGGATTACCCCTCCATTTCGCAGTCTCTCTATCGCCGCCTTTTCGTCGACGGCATCGATGACTCCTTCAAGGAGCGTTCCCTCCGCCGTTGCGGCCTTATAGGAAAAAATGGCCACTACGCCTCCTGAGTAACCCTGAGGATCTCGCTCAGGGTCGTGATGCCCTCCCGTATCTTGTCTGAGCCATCCTCAAGGAGGGTCCTCATGCCGTTCTTCCTGGCTGTTTCCCTGAGCTGGTTTGCGTCCGCATTCTTCAGGATCAACCTGCGTATTTCATCCTCGACAACGAGGAGTTCAAATATCCCCAACCTTCCGTAATAGCCGGTGAATGCGCAGTGCTCACACCCCTTCCCGAGGTGAAGCGTCTTGTTTCCGCCGAGACCGAGCATGGTGAGTTCTTCGCGGTCAGCTACCGAAGTGTCCGTCTCCTTGCACGACGGGCAGATGACCCTGACGAGCCTCTGCGCGAGAATGCCCCGTATCGTGGACGAGAGGAGAAAGTTTTCGACCCCCATCTCGAGAAGCCTTGTAATCGCGCTGGGGGCGTCATTCGTATGGAGCGTCGAGAAGACGAGATGTCCGGTGAGGGCCGATTCTATCGCTATCTTCGCTGTTTCGAGGTCCCTGATCTCTCCGATCATGATGATGTCCGGGTCCTGCCTCACGATGGACCGGAGGGTATTTGCGAAATTCAACCCGATCTGGGGTTTCACCTGTATCTGGTTGACCCCCTTCAACTGGTATTCCACGGGGTCCTCGACGGTTATGATCTTCTTGTCCGGAGAGTTTATCTTGTCAAGGGCGCCGTAGAGCGTAGTCGTCTTGCCGCTTCCCGTCGGACCGGTAACGAGGATAATGCCGTTGGGTTTGGTAATCAGTTGATCGAAGGAAGCGAGTGTGTTCGGGGGAAACCCGAGCAGATCGAGATCGATGACGATCCCCTCTTTCCGGAGTATCCTCATCACGACGCTTTCTCCGTAGAGAACGGGGATTGTCGATACCCTTAAATCGATCTCGCTTTCCCCGACCTTGAGCCGTATCCTGCCGTCCTGGGGGAGTCGTCTCTCGGCTATGTTGAGTTTCGCCATGATCTTCAACCTCGAGACGATCGCCGCCTGGAGTTTCTTCGGGACCGACTCTATTTCATGGAGCACGCCGTCGACGCGGTACCTGACCTTCAATTCGTCCTCGAAGGGCTCGATGTGAATATCGCTCGCCCTGCCTTCCACGGCCCTCGTTATGAATAGATTGACGAGCTTTATGATCGGGGCTTCGGACGCAAGGTCTTTGAGATGACCCACGTCCTCTTCCTCTTCCCTGATGAATTCGAGCCCCTTTTCGCCCATATCTTCGATTATTCTGTTGATGTTCTGTGACTCCTGTCCATAGAACTTTGAGATATACTCATCGAGGGCCTTGCCGTCTGTTGCATACACCACGATATCGGCAGATGTCGCGACCTTCAGGGCGTCAATGGCAGATCTATCGTCCGGGTTCGCCATGACGATCTTCAGGGTATCGTTCTTGAGTTCAAGGGGGACTACCATATGCTCACGGATAAACCGTGATGATATGCCGTTCAGGACAAAAGGAACCTTCGGCAGTTCCTCCGGTTTCAGGTATTGTTCGTTCTGTATCAAAACAAAAACCTCTCAAAATTAAAGACTATTATTAGTATAGCATAACCATAGGAAGCGCAGCATGAGCGTGCCCGCGCTTCCGCGAGAATCTTGCTTTTCAAGAGCCCATAATCGCATACTATAGCTCGGTGACGGGCACAGAAACATGCTGAACCGATTTCTAGCGGCCAATAGGCACCTCTGCACAAAGCTCACGCAGCACCTGCCGCAGGCGAAGCCAAACATATTTTACCTCTATGAAGAGATTGTTTCGGCGCACCTGAACGCACGACCGAACCAGATTGTTGTTGACATAGGGGGCGGCAATGTCTGCCCCTTTGCGAGCCACAGGGACCCTCAGGGAAATTCCAGAATCATTGCCGTCGACGTTTCCATGGATGCTTTAATAGACAATCTTGACGTTGACGAGAAGATTGTGATCGACACGAGGGAGGAATTACCATTCAGGGACGATGAAGTCGATATGGTGGTATCGAGATCCGTGCTGGAACATCTTGAAAATCCCGACAGGTTTGTGATGCATTCTCATCGCATCTTAAGAAAAAATGGATACTTCATCCATCTCTTTCCTTCAAAATTCGCGCTCTTTGCCCTCATCAACCGGATGCTGCCGAGGACGCTGTCGAAAAAGATGCTCTATCTTCTTTTCCCCGAAAGCAAGGGAATTGGCGGGTTCCCGGCCTTCTATAATAAGTGTTACTATTCTGCGATGAAGTCCCTGCTTGAGAAGAACGGCTTCGAGCTAATTGATGTCCATGTCAGCTATTTTCAGTCGGGATATTTTGGTTTCTTTGTCCCGCTCTTTGTCTTGAGTTCTCTTTACGAAATCATGCTGAGATTTCTGCGGATAAAGAACCTCTCTGCCTACCTCATTGTCGTGGCGAAAAAGAAGTAATGGTTGAGTCCTAGGTAGCGTTCGGGGCAGAGCCTAATAGGCGCCTTCCATCCCGGCAACGACCTTCATGGTTTTGAAGAGGATGGCGATGTCAAACCACAGAGACCAGTTCATGATATACCACGAATCAAGTTTTATCCTGAATTCACAACTCACGTTGCTCCTCCCCGACACCTGCCAGAGACCGGTAATTCCCGGTCGTGCGCTGCAGATTACCTGCATATTCTTGCCGAGCTCATTCCTCTCCCTGAGGAGATACGGTCTCGGGCCTACGAGACTCATTTCGCCTCTGAAGACGTTAAGGATCTGCGGCAGTTCATCGAGAGAGGTCATCCTCAGGAATTTCCCTATCCTCGTGACTCTGGGATCTTCTTTTAGCTTCCACGTCTTCTCCCATTCCCTGCGAAGATCCTCATTATTTTCGAGTAATCCCTTCAGCTTTTCCTCGGCGTTCCTCTCCATGGTCCTGAATTTATAGCACCGAAAGATCTTTCCGTCCTTGCCGATCCTGTCATGGGCATAGACGGCAGGACCGGGGGTTTCCAGTTTTATGAAAGCTGAGATTATACCGATGAGGGGAATGAGGAAAGGGAAGGAGATGACACACACGGCAAGATCAAAACCCCGCTTCACCGCCCTGTTTGCCAAGGATTTGAGGTTGTTCCGGATGTTCATCAAGAATATCTGTTCATAGAAGAGATGAAAGAGCTCCGTATTGAGAAGGGCGATTCCCTTCAGGTTGGGGATGAGCATGGTGTTCACGGCATAGTTCTGAACGAGAGATGTCAGTGCGGACAGCCGCTCAGCCGGAAGCGAAGGCAGCGCGATGATCACGGTATTTATCCCGAGGGTCTTCACATATTTGGGAAAATACTTGATCTTGCCGAAGACCCGTCTCGAACCGATCACCATGCCTTTCTTCTGTTCGTCGTCGTCTAGGAATCCGATGACATCGTATCCCATGTGCCGTTCCCTCTGAATGCCCTCCATCACGAGCCTTCCGGCGTTCCCGGCGCCGAGGATCAAGACCCGTTCTTTCCATATCCCGACGGCGTGGAGCGCTTTCTTGCCCCAGAGGCGGAGGAGGGGAAAGACAAGAAGGGAGCAGGCCCACATGCCGAGGATCACAAGACGTGATATGCGTTCACTCATCCTGCCGAGGGTCACGATCGCCAGAACCGTGAGAGCTGCAAGGCTGAGGGCCTTGACGGTATTCCTCGTCTCATCCCAGAAAGGCAGATTGCTTGTGTACAGGGCCTCGTAGGCCATGAAGCAGACATAGAGGAGCGGAATCCACCACAGGAGTATGAAATAAGAAAAAGGAAAAACCGGGAGTTGCGGCGTGATGTCGGCCAAGACCTTTACTCTGAACGCCCACGCGAGAAAGAGGGAGAGGTAGAACGCGCTGAGGTCGAGCCCGATAAGACACGACATCTGCAAGAATCCCCTGACGAATTTCGCTATCTCTCTCATCCCGTGAGCAGTCCCATCCTGTATCCCGCGTATTTTGTCAGAGACTCAAGAAGGACATAGGGGATCCATCGGTATCCGCGATGTCTTAGGAGAAAACGTGCCTGTTCCGTCATGAACCTTATCCCTTCGCCCTCGGGCCGCGCGTATTCGAGAATCCAGCTATTGTGTCTGAGAGATGAAGCAATATTATAATACCGCCTGAACTGGTTTGACAGTGAAAAATGGTGGGAGTGGATGACCCTTGCCTCCGGCACGTAGGAGACCTTGTAACCGTCTATCATGAATTTCGCGGCAAGGAGCATGTCCTCATTCGCGCGAATGTTTTCGGGAAACATGCCGGCCCTGAAAAACAGTTCCCTCTTTATGGCCGAGCAGACGTTACTGAAGAAGAATGTTTTTATGCCGTATCTCCCCGTGTCGTCTATCCCCTTGACTGAAGGCACGTCAGGATAGTTGAAGGATCTCGCAAAGACCTCGGGGAGCGGAGCGTCCGATCTCGGTATCTGCCTCCCAAAGGTCGCCGCTATGTCGGGACGGCCGAGAGGCGCGGTCAAGACCCTGAGGAAGGCGTTGTCAAAGGGCAGTGCGTCCTGCGTCATGAAGGAGATGACGTCACCCTTCGCCTCCTGTGCAGCAAGGTTTCTCGTTTTCCCGTGGTTGAAACTCTCCCTCGGGATGATGATCGTCTTCGCCCCGAGGCCCTCGGCCAGCCTGACCGTGTTGTCTTCGGACGAGGAATCGATTATGATAATCTCAGCCGGCTTGGTATCCTGTTCTCTCAGTTCGGAGAGGAGTTTCCCGATACAGCCTCCGGCATTGAGGGTCGGTATGATGAGCGTGATCACCATGTTTTCATATTGTATCACAGGAGAGACATCGTGAAAGTATTTGTAACCGGCGGCGCAGGCTATATCGGAAGCCATGTCGTGAAGGCCCTCGGTGAAGAGGGCTATGACGTCCTTACCTATGATAACCTCTCCTTCGGACATGCCGATGCGGTTCTCTCCGGCGACCTCGTCGTCGGAGATCTTTCCGACAGGGAAAGGCTGCGTGAGACCCTCAAGGCCTTTCGACCCGATGCAGTCATGCATTTTGCCGCATATATCGTAGTTCCCGAGTCTATAAAGGAGCCGATCAGGTATTACCGGAATAATTTTTGCCATGCCATGGGCCTCTTAGAAGCCTGCCTTGAGCAGCGCATCGCGAGGTTTCTCTTTTCGTCAACTGCCGCTGTTTACGGCATTCCCGTAGAAATCCCCGTGACCGAGAACGCGAACCTTGATCCTATAAACCCTTACGGCCGTTCAAAGGTCATGGTGGAGAACCTGCTTTCCGACCTCTCGGCGCAAAGGGATCTCCGCTACGTTTCCCTCAGATATTTTAATGTGGCCGGAGCGGACGGGAAGGCGAGGGTGGGGCAGAACCGGAAGGATGCCACTCACCTCATAACCCTGGCGGTAAGAACGGCGCTCGGCAGGAGGCCGTACCTCGAGGTGTACGGCACAGATTATCCTACTCCCGACGGGACATGCATACGGGACTATATCCACGTCGATGACCTCTCGGATGCTCACATCGTGGCGCTCAGGTATCTTTTGGAGGGCGGCGCGAGCGACGTATTCAACTGCGGATACGGTCATGGGTATTCGGTCAGGGAAGTTGTGGATGCCGTGAAAAGAGTGACAGGAGTCGATTTTGAAGTTGTCGAGACCGGGAGGAGAGAGGGAGACCCTCCCCTCCTTATTGCCGACAGCACGAAGCTGAGGAATAAGCTCGGCTGGATGCCGCGATATGACAGTCTCGAATACATCATAAAGACGGCCTTTGAATGGGAGAAGAAGGTTAATTACCGCTGAACGTGAGGGCCCGAGTTCAGGCTGATGGCTCTACACAATAACAGCTCTTTTCGAAATACGATGTTCTCGTGCGTATGGATTTTTTCTTGAAATGCTGGGATAATTGTTCAGAAGAGGCTCGGGTTCCGGACGGCGCCTGAAGTGACGAAGGAGGTCTGAATCTTGGTACACAAAGAGCATGAAAGGGTGCACGTGGATGATCAGAACCTCTGCAGACTCTGCATCAATGAGCTCGGTGCGATTTATATGGACCTCGGTCTCTCTGCGGATGAACTCGATCTGCTCGCAATGCCGAGGCGTACCTTTACCGTTCATTTCCCCGTCAGGATGGATTCGGGGAAGACGCGAATGTTCGTGGGGCACAGGATACAGTATAACGATGCAAGGGGTCCGACGAAGGGCGGCATCAGATTCCATCCGGAACTGACCATTGACCATGTGAGAGACCTCGCCTTCCTGATGGTGCTCAAATGCGCCGTGGTGAACATACCCTTCGGAGGCTCCAAGGGAGGGGTCGTCGTTAACCCGAAGGAGCTCGGCAGGAACGAGCTCGAACAGGTGACGAGGGGATACATCCGCGCCATCGCTGACTACATCGGGCCTTCCAAGGATATCCCGGCTCCTGATGTCTATACGGACGAGAAGATCATGGTCTGGATACTCGATGAATATGAGCGGATAAAAGGGGAGCATGTTCCGGCTGTGGTGACCGGGAAACCCTTTGAACTGCAGGGCCTCAAGGCGCGGAGCTATTCGACGTCACTCGGCGGGATCTATGTCCTCGAAGCGGCGATGAAGAAATTGGGAATGGATAAACGCGATGCCAGGGTCGCTGTTCAGGGGTTCGGAAACGTGGGGAGAAACGCGGCCCGTATCCTCTACGAGGAGGGGTATACGGTCGTCGCGGTGTCTGATTCCAGAGGAGGCTCATACCGTGCGGAGGGTCTCGATATCGGGAAGGTAATCATGCACAAGGAGAGAAGCGGAGGAGTGACGGATTTTCAGGGAGGCAGAGACATTACGAACGAGGAACTGTTGATCTGCGACTGCGATATCCTGATTCCTGCGGCGCTCTCTGACCAGCTGAACGGAGATAACGCACGGAACGTACAGGCGAAGATAGTACTCGAGCTTGCCAATGCCCCGACAACGACGGAAGCCGATGATATTTTTTTCGATAAGAACGTGATGCTGATCCCGGATGTCCTTGCGAATGCCGGAGGCGTGGTCGTGAGCTATTTTGAATGGAGTCAGAACCTCAATAATGATTACTGGGAAGAGGCGAAGGTTCTCCAGAAACTGAATGACATCATGATAACCGCTTTCAATGACGTGCATGCCTTGTGCCGCGAGGAAAGCTGCAGGATGAGAAGGGCGGCGTACCAGCTTGCAGTGAAGAGAATCCTCCATGCCGAGAGGCTGCGGGGGAACTTATAGCGCGCCGTACGCAGCGGCGAAATGAAAATATAATATCCTTCCGATTTCAGGCGCCTCCGGCCGTGTCAAGCTGACTTCCTGCCGCTCGATCAGCGAACACGAGGGATTGGTCCCGCCGGATACGGCCGGCCGGGATCGACAGATCGGCGTCTCGCAGACGCAAGAGCACTGCTGCCTTCTCCATCCCGGTCACGAGCCAGAGAACGAGCCGCGAATGATTGAGGAGCGGGTATGTCAACGTCATCCGGCGCCTTCCCTGGTAGACTCCGGTCATCGCCACGTCAACGTCCGTCACGTCAAGCACCGGGTCTCCCGGCACCAGGGAAGCGGTGTGGCCGTCAGGACCCAAGCCCAGGTGGACGAGATCAAGCAGCGGAGGCGAACCGGCTATCGCCCTGAGAACAAGGGCGTAACGCTTGGCCGCTAAATCCAGGTCGGTTGCTTCGACCGGCATGGCATAGATCCGCTCGGGACGCAGCGGTGTATGCCCCATGAGATTTTCCCGCAAGTGAGTCAGGTTTCTGTCAGTGTCTCCCTCGGGAGCAACGCGCTCATCCGTCTGCACAACGTGCACGCACCGCCAGGGAACCTCTTCCTTCGCCAGGGCACGCAGCATCTCCCACGGCGTGTGACCCCCGCTTACAGCCATGATGAAACGGCCACGAGCGGCGACGGCTGCCCTGGCGTTCTCGGCGATGACCGCGGCAGCGTCCCGGGCTACCGAGGCAGGATCGTTCAGTATCTTAATCTCCATTGCAGCCTCATCTTGTCTGTCCTGATTTCGCGGGCTTTTCCAGGTGTCCTCCGAACCCATAGCGCATTGCGGACAGCACCTTATCCGCAAAATCGGCCTCCCCGCGCGAGCTGAATCTGGCATAAAGCGCGGCGGTGAGCACCGGCGCCGGAACAGCCTCATCGATGGCGGCCTTAATGGTCCACCGTCCTTCACCCGAATCGGAGACGCGCCCGGAAAACCCGGACAGCTCAGGATCCCGAAGCAGCGCGGCAGCGGTCAGATCCAGCAGCCACGATGCTATCACGCTTCCGCGTCTCCAGACCTCCGCCACATCCTCCAAAGTGAAATTGTATCGGTACTCTTCAGGGTTGCGCAGCGGCGTCGTCTCAGCGTCGGTCTCATGTTGCTGCGTACCGATGTTGGCGCGTCGAAGAATGTTGAATCCCTCTGCATAGGCAGCCATGATGCCGTACTCGATGCCGTTGTGCACCATCTTGACGAAATGGCCTGCGCCGTTCGGCCCGCAATGCAGATAGCCCTGCTCAGAGGTGCCGTCGATCTTTTCACGGCCCGGCGTTCGCGGCACGTCGCCCACGCCCGGCGCCAGCGAGGCGAAGATGGGATCGAGGTTCCTGATCACCGCTTCCTCTCCTCCGATCATCAGGCAGTACCCCCGTTCCAATCCC
This sequence comes from Thermodesulfovibrionales bacterium, assembly GCA_035622735.1. Taxonomy (NCBI): domain Bacteria; kingdom Pseudomonadati; phylum Nitrospirota; class Thermodesulfovibrionia; order Thermodesulfovibrionales; species Thermodesulfovibrionales bacterium. The sequence continues at coordinate 12,645 of DASPUT010000094.1, forward strand.
CAGACACCACCGCTTGTACCGCAGTCAACATAGTGGATTCCCCTGGGGGCAAGTTCTCTGGCGCGTCGGATATCATCTATGTAGTAGGAATTCCCGCCGTCGACGATGACATCCCCCTTCTCCGCATGGTCTCCGAGATCGCGCAAGAT
>DASPUT010000095.1 GCA_035622735.1 Thermodesulfovibrionales bacterium
ACGATAATGGCATCATTGCAAAACTGAAGAAACTCTGCAAGAACCGTATCAATCGAGGGTTTTTCGACAACGTCTGAAGGGGTAATCCCGTGAATTACGACACTCTCAGAGGTCAAAGCCGTCTCGGGATTCGCAAGCCGATAAAAGGATTCTCCCAGTTCTATCCTCCCCCCCGTCATCCTCAGGGCACCGAGAGAAACGATCGAATCCTTTCTCTCATCAAGCCCGGTAAGCTCCGTATCGATCACTACATAACCGGCATCAAGAACCGATGCCTTTTCATCGACCGACGTAGACATACGTTTCTTAAAGTGCGATAAACCGAACATATACCTCACAAGATCATCGTCTTATACTTATCAATGATAAGTCCCTGAATTTTTGCTATGCGATGAAAAGCCTCCCGTATCAACCTTTTTTCCAGGTTATTCAAGGTATTGGGATTGATAAAATTATCCGGCTCCCGCCCCGCCTCTATCTGCTCGAACTGATGATGAATCCTGAGCAGCATGATGACCTCAAAGGCATGCTCGAGTTCATCTGCGTACTCCTGAACGATCGTATGCTTGTGCTTCAATGCGTCTATCCTTTCTAGGGTAGAAGTCTCACGTACATTCTTTTCGAGGGCAAAGAGCCTGACCGCGTCAACGAGCGGAGCGATTCCTTTCACCTTGAGATCGAATTTATCCTTGTGCTTTCCGCTCTTCTCGACAACGAATGACCTGAAAAACCCCAGGGGAGGAGTCTTCTTGATGATCGTATTTGCCATGTAACCGAGAAATAGCCGTTGCCCCTCAACCATGGGGGCGAGGGAATCTCTGAGATCTTCGGCGAGGCCGACTTTACCATACAGGGGCCTAAAATCGAAGAATATCAGAGACTTCAATACCGCATCGGGAGTCGGCTCATTTATCCAGCCCGCGAAGTATTTCTTCCAGACCTTTAGTGGCTGACACCACTTCGGGTTGCTCGCCATGTAGTCTGCAGGACAAGAAGGAAACCCGCACTGAGACATGCCGTCCCTCACGAGAAGTGTAAACGCAGAAAGATATTCCCTTGCAGCCTCATCCTTCTCTTCAGAGTCTGCATCCACATAGACGATCGCATTATCCTGGTCTGTCTTAAAGGTCTGCTCCTTGCGGCCCTCGCTGCCGAAGACGATCCAGCAAAATTCCAGCGGTGGGGTTCCGAGTTTCTTCTCCGTAATCTCGAGTACTTTCCTGAGGAGTCTGTCGTTGATCTCCGTTATTATACGCGTTATGTTACTCGCCTTTGCCCCTTCTTTCATAAGCAGCTCAACGATCTTGTTCACCTTCTTTGACACGGGAATCAGACCTTCTATGGATTGCTGGCCTTCTATCTCCCTCACCAGGGAGATGGGAGAGGTCCCCTGAAGCATCATCAGGTCATGGTTTGTTATAACGCCTTTCAGTATGCCGCTTTCGATCACGAGCAGGTGGTGAACGTTGTATCGGATCATTTTGAGGAGGGCCTCGAAGCAATAATCCCGTGCATCAGCCTTTATGAGGAAAACACTCATGATATTCTTGATGCTCTCGCGGAAGCTCCTCTCTTTCGAGATTACTTTATCCCTGAGATCTCTGTCGGTCACGATGCCTGTCGGAATCCCCGTTGAATCGAGAAGGATAAGGCAGCTTATTTTGTTCGCCGTCATTATTTCCGCAGCACCTTTTATTGAGATGTCCTGGGGCGCGGTTATAGGCTCCCTCCTGACAAGCTCGCCTATCGGAGTCGTGAAAAGGAGACTGTCTCCTCCTCCGTAAGAGAACCTTTTTTTTCCCATTTCATGATGAGCCTTATCGATATATTTATTCAGGTATGAGAGGAGAAAGTATTCGGCGAAGGGCGGGTTGGTCTCCAGTATCTTCAGTACGGCCTCTCTGCTGACAAGAAAGCAGGTGGTATCTTCAACCGCCACCACGTTCGCCCGCGCCTTGTCGCCGCTCATGAGAGAGAGGAATCCGAAGGACTCGCCCTCGCTTCTCGTATCGATCAGGACCCTGTCTTCCTGACCAGAACTGATAAAAACCTTTACCGAACCCTTCTGGATGATCCTGAGATAATCACTTGCCGGTCCGTCCTGACGGAGTATGAGAGAACCTTTTGGATAGAATTCGGTCGAGATGCCAACGGAAATGTTTCTCAGGGTTGCTTCATCAAGATCATGGAATGGTGGGATATTTCTCAGAAATTCCGTGATGTCTTCGCTCAGAATCTTCATCGCTGACGTCATGAAGCAGCAATTGATATGCCCGAAATGGTGCAAAATCGGCTTAAGTCAAAAATACTTATTTATCAGGATGTTATAGGAGACTGGTAATATCTGAAACTAAAGCTTCAGTTTTGGGGTCCGCGATGAGATATTACTATTGGTAACGGCAGAAGGAAATGCCTCAATTTTACTTTATACTTAATAGGTTTTGCGCATGCTACGATAAGTACCGTTAAAGAATCTAATGTGGGTAATAAGGTAACTACTTTTTCCCCATTCCCCATCTTTTTCTCTTTTCCCATAAAGCCTTTCTCGTGATCCCGAGCATATCGGCGAGCTTCTGCTCGGTGAACTTTGTCTGATGCCGCATGATGAACTCCTTCGTATAATCTTCTATCGAAAGACCACGTTCAAGCGACTCCGAAACAAAACTATGAGACGAGATCTTCAGTCCTTCAGGAAGATGTTCCGGGAAAATTGTATCCGTTTCGGTGATAAGAACCGCCCTCTCAATAATATTCTTGAGTTCCCTCACGTTCCCCGGCCACGGGTAGTCGACAAGAAGCCCGAGGGCCTCATCATCAATAAACCGTACGGCCTTACCGATCTCATGGGCGCACTTCCCGATAAAATGCTTTGCAAGAACGACGATATCTTCTCTACGCTCCCTGAGCGGCGGCAGCTTAATTGTGACGACATTGATCCGATAATAGAGGTCTTCCCGGAAAGCACCTTCACGCACCAACTTGACGATGTCCCTGTTTGTGGCGGTTACGAACCTGATATCGACCCGTCTCGATTGCACCCCTCCGAGGGGCCTTATCTCGGAGTCGTCTATCACGCGGAGAAGTTTTGCCTGCAGCTGTTGGGTGAGGTCGCCGATTTCATCAAGGAAGACGGTCCCGCTGTGGGCCTCCTCAAAGAGCCCTCTCTTCGTACCGGCGGCACCGGTGAAGGCACCCTTCACATATCCGAAGAACTCGGACTCGAGGAGATTTTCAGGGATTGCGCTACAGTTTATCGGAACGAAAGGTTTGTCTTCCCTTACACTCGAATAATGGATGGCCCTCGCGATCAATTCTTTGCCCGTCCCGGTTTCGCCGAGGAGGAGAACGTTACTTTTGGAATCGGCAATCTTTTTCACTTCGGTGATTAACGACGACATCTCGCTGCTCTGTCCTATGATGTTTCCAAAATCATACCGGTCCTCGATCTGCTTCTTGAGAATAACGTTCTCTGACCGCAGGACTCGCTCCCTCAGTGCGTTTTTCACGATCCTCTTTATCTCTTCATGAATGATCGGTTTTATCACATAGTCATACGCGCCGGCCCTGAGAGCACCGACTGCAGTCTCTATGGAGGCATACGAGGTTATGATGATCACGATCTGTTCGGGGAGTCTCTCCCGCATCTTCCGGAGGAGTTCAATTCCGTCGATACCCGGCAAAATGATATCGGAGATGATAAGGTCATATGCCTCCTTATCGATCATTCCCAGTGCGGACTCGGCGCTGTTGACCGAATCTACTTCATACCCGTCTCTCATGAGTACCCTTCTCAGAGAGTCGCAGAGCGTCTCTTCATCTTCTACGATGAGTAATCTTTCATTCATGGTGCTTCACAGGGACACCCTCGAATCCGCTCCCTTGCCGGCTCTGTCTTATTTGATGAAATGCCTATATCGCTGGAATATCAGGTCCTGCAATCTCGAGATGAGATGAAACGCCTCCCGCATCGTCTTTTTTTCGAGGTTGCTCAGCTTGTTCGGGTTGATGAAGTTATCAGGCCTCAGTTCTGCCTCTATCTGTTCATACTGATGATGAACCCTGAGGAGCATGATAAATTCAAAGGCCTGTTTCAGCTCATCCACGTATTCCCTGACAATGGTGTGACTATCCTTTAAAACCTGTATCCTCCCGAGGGTCGATGTCTCCTTTATCCCTTTCTCAAGAGAGAAAAACCTCACGGCGTCGACAAGCGGCGTCAGCCCCTTTATCTTCAGGTTAAATTCGTCCTTATGCTCACCACTTTTTTCGACCACGAATGACTTCAGAAAGCCGATGGGCGGGGTATTTTTCATCATCGTATTCGCCATGTGACCGAGGAAGATGCCCTGATTTTCTATCAGGGAACGGGAAGAATCCCTCAATTCTTCAAAGAGGCTGAACTTACCATAGAGGGGCCTGAAGTCAAAAAATATCAATGACTTTAAGATCGCGTCCGAGGTCGGCTCGGTGATCCAGCTCGAGAAATACTTCTTCCAGACCCTAAGGGGCTGACACCATTGGGGGTTGCTTGCCATATAATCAGCGGGACATGGCGGGAATCCAATCTTGTGCAGTCCTTCCTTCACAAAGGCGGTGAAGCGAGGGAAATATCTCCTTATCGCCCCATCGTCCTCCGCCGTCAAGGGGTCTGCATAGATAATCGCGTTATCCTGGTCTGTCTTGAAGGTCTGCTCCTTACGACCTTCGCTCCCGAAGACGAACCAGCAGTAAGGGACCGGCGGCTGCCCAAATTCCTTCTCGGCTACCTCAAGCACCTTCTTCACGAGCCTGTCGTTTATTTCGGTGATGACGTTCGTGATGTTGCTCGGCTTTGCGCCTTCCTTGAGGAGAAGTCCGACAATGTTATTCATCTTGAGTGAAACCGGGACAAGTCCAGCAATCGTCTGCTGGTTCTCGATATCGTTCGCAAAGGATAACGGTGACGTGCCTTGGAGAAGCATGAGATCGTGATTTGTCATGATCCCTTTTAACGCACCGTCTTCGATAACGAGCATATGATGGATATTGTACTTCACCATCCTGAGCACGGCTTCAAAGCAGGAGTCCCTCGCGTCGACCCGTATGAGGGAAAGCGTCATGATATTCTTAACGGGCTCAGACGCGCTGCGGCCCTTCGCCACCACCTTCTCCCTGAGGTCCTTATCGGTCACAATCCCGACAGGAAGGTTCCTCTTGTCAAGAATGATTACCGAACTGGTCTTATTGCTTGCCATGACTTGTGCTGCCTCCTGTATCGTTGCAGCTTCTCCGATAGTAACAACAGCTGTTGCTATACTGCCCACCGGAGTCGTGAACAAGAACCGGTCGCTGCCTCCGTTGATCATGCTCTTTTTCTGCATTTCGCTGTAGGTCCTGTCCACGTATCGTGAGAGGTACGACATAAAATACTCGGAAAAGGCGGGCTTCGATTCGATGAGTTTCAAGACCTTGTCCTTCTGCAGGGTGTAACAGATGGTATCATCAATGGCGACGACCGTCGTCCTCTGCCGGTCATCGCCGATTATCGAGAGGAACCCGAAGTTGTCCCCTTCCCCGCGGTAATCCATTACCACATCTTCCCCGTTCTCGGACTTCATGAGAATCTTGACTCCCCCCTTTTTGATAATCCTCAGTGAGTCGCTCCGGGGACCATCCTGACGCAAAATAACCGTCTCCTTTGGATAAAACTCCATCGATAAACCGGCCGCAACAGACTTTAGGGTAGGCTCATCAAGGAATTGAAACGGGGGCTCTTTTTTTAAGAAACTTATGATGTCTTCCTGAATCATCTTTCGTTGTTCTCTGCGAGTAGAGCGGGCCGGTCGTTAGACCTTCGCTCTAAAAGCGAACTGACAGGTCCGTCAACCTCGACAATGAGTAAGGAGTTGATGCGTACGTGCTCATGTTCTTCGTTGGAGCTTGCCCGCCGACCCCCGGTGGGTCTGCCGAAGGGGCAAATCTCCAAATAAATATTATTGCCGATAAACGGAATGCCATGGATGCGACCTTCCTCACAAATGCTCCGCCTTAACGGGAAAAAAGCAAAAGATCCCCCGCCTTAATGACACGGCCTTCTGTTGTGAGAATTGCACGCTCAATAACGTTCCGGAGCTCCCTGACATTGCCCGGCCAGGGATATCTCTGAAGAACTTCCAAAGCCTCACCGTCTATGTCTCTTACGGTCTTCCCTAATTCACACGAGTATCTCTCGATAAAATGACAGACGAAAGGCCTTATGTCATCCCGTCGTTCCCGGAGAGGAGGAATCTTTATCGAGACTGCGCCTATCTTCCCAAGGAGGTCGGCTCTGAACTTTCGTTCCGAAACCGCTGACTCAATGTCTCCGTTTGTAGCGAAGATGAACTGAATATCAATTTTGAAAGCCTCCTTTCCGCCTACCGGTGTTATCTCCCGATCTTCCAGGACCCGAACGAGTTTCGATTGGAGTCCGGCATCAATGTCGAGCGCTTCTCTGAAGAAGACAGTTCCTCCGTTTGCCTCTTCGAAAAGTCCCTTCCTGGAAGTCGTAGCATCCGGGAAGGCGCCCTTTACGTGCCCGAAAAGCCTCGATATCACATTTATGTATTCTTCGAGAAGGACATTACGGTCTATGGAGATAAACGGTTTGTCTGCCCTGCTGCTATTCCCATGTATCATCCTCGCGAGGAGTTCTTTCCCTGTGCCGATCTCCCCGAGCAGGAGTACCGTACCGCCACTTTTTGCAGCGCCTTTGACCTCGCCCAGTATCCTCTCTATCTCCGGACCTTCGCCGATTATCCTGTCGGGGTCATACTCCTTTTCCATGAGTTTCTTGAGGCGGACATTCTCCTCCAGAAGGGCCCCCTGCGTAAGGGCATTCCTCACGACCTGCTTTACCTCTTCATGCATAACGGGTTTCACGATATAGTCGTAAGCCCCGCTCCTGAGGGCCTCGACAGCGGTCTCAAGAGAGGCATATGCCGTCATAATGACAACGGTCTGTCCGGGAAGCTTTTCCTTTATCTTCTTCAGCAGTTCAATTCCCGTGATCCCCGGGAGAATGATATCGGTAATGATGAGGTCATAAAATCTTTCATCAAATACTTGGATTGCGGATTCAGCGCTGCTGACGGTCTCGACAACGTATCCTTCCCTCGAGAGCACTCTTTTCAGCGATTCACAGAGGGTCTCCTCATCTTCGACGATGAGTATCCGCTCATTCATGATTTTCGACGGGTAGATTTATCACAAATGTTGCCCCCTCCCCTCTGTTGCTTTTCACCCGTATGGTCCCGTTATGGTCTTTGATTATACCATAACATATGCTCAAGCCTAACCCTGTCCCTCTGCCCGGACCCTTCGTTGTGAAAAACGGATCGAAGATCCTACCGAGGGCATTTTCCTCGATTCCTGCGCCGGAGTCGCTGAAAACGACCTCGACGGACCCGTCTCTTTCCTTCATCGAAATGCCTAATTTCCCGCCTTCGGGCATCGCGTCGAGGGCATTGATGAGAAGGTTGAGAAAGACCTGCTGTATCTGATCGGGGTTCACATTCAGCGGGGGAATAGCATCGATGTCCGTCGCAAGCTGGATATTCTTGAACCGCTTGTCATACTTTACCAGGTTGATCGTGCGGTCGAGAATTTCCGCTATGTTCGACGAAGTCTTTTCGCCTGAAGCTAACCGAGCGAAGTCTCCAAGACTCCGAACAATCTTCGCGATCCTCTCTAGATGATTGTTCATCGTCTTTATCGATTCCCGCGTGAATTGCACGTCATCCTTCGTTGTCATTTCGAGAGATTCAAGTTCCTGGACAAGAGAAGAGATTGATGCGAGCGGGTTCCCGATTTCGTGGGAAATGCCCGCGGTGAGTTTTCCGATACTCGCGAGCTTCGATGCCTGGAGGAGTTGCTCTTCCATCTTCTTCTTTTCCGTTATGTCTTCAAGGATGATAACAAACCCTCCCGAGGGGTCTGTAAAAGGACTGATATTAATCTTGAACGTCTGCAGTGACGTGGTCTGGACAGTCATCTCCTGCTCTTCTTTTTGCATGAGCGAATCTCTCGTTATCCAGGGAAGCAGATCGACTATCTGACGGTTAAACGCGTCTGATTTCTTTATTCCGGTAAGCTTATCGATCTCCCTGTTCCAGTATTTTATGCGCAAGAGAGAATCGACGGTCACGATCCCCACAGGGGCGCTCTCTATGATGTTCTCGCTGAACTCCTTCAGATACGACAGTTCCCTGTTCGTTTCTGTCAGTTCCTGGCGAGACAGCCTCAGCCGTTCGGTAATATGCTTGAGAGACTCGGAGAGTTCTCCCCTCTCCTTTTCCGTCAGGACCAGCTTGTCTTCAAAAATAATAGCAGCCATGGACGAACCGATGGCTCCCGACAGGACTTTCTCGGCCTCGTCACGCACTTCAAAGAGTTCCTTAGGGGTAAGTTCTCCCCCTCTCCTGTTCTTCCCCGACAGGATGGCCCCGATTACGTCCCTCGCCTCGACCCTGCCTATATATTGGGCGAGGATATCTTCGATGTCGTCCACGGTGTAGGAGCTCCCATGGAAGAGCTCCTTCACGCTTTCATAAGACTCCACGAAGACGAGCGACTGGATCTCTTCCTCTTTGGACTGTTTCGTAAAGACTGATATCCCGACATAGAAAATGAGATTCATGAGCATACCCCAGAAGAGAGAGTTTCCCCACTTGCCGAGACCCTGAACACCGAAAAGGCTGTTTGGATTGAACATCTCCGAGCCCGTCAGGAGCGCGACGAGGCCGACTTCCTTCACGATGCCGGACTTTATCAACGCCGGGATGATGAGGGTATAGAGCCATACGGCAAATCCGGCAGAGAGCCCTGCTATGGCACCTCTCCTTGTCCCCCTCTTCCAGTAAAGACCCAAAAAGAACGCCGGGGCAAAGAGGGCCACGGCCTCGAAGGACTTCAGTCCGATATCTACAAGGCTATAAAATTCTCCGATGGACATGGCAAAGAGATATCCCAGGTAGACGATCCCCAGGATAACGAGTCTCTTAATATTAAGGACGACCGCCGGGAATTTCGGAGCGTCGTGGAAATTGATCAGGGCTGGCATGATGATGCTGTTCATGACCATGGTGCTCAATGCAAGCGCCTCGACAATCACCATGCCTGTCGCCGCGGAAAATCCGCCGATGAAGGCTAAGAGGGAGAGATAGCGCATGCCGTTATGCAGGGGCAGGGTCAGGACAAAGTAATCGGCCTCTTTCGCAGTCCCCCCCGTGAGAAGACCGCCGAAGGCTATGGGCAGCACAAAGACATTGATAAGGAAGAGATAGAGGGGGAAGAGCCATGCCGCCTTGGCTATGTGGGACTCGTCATAATTCTCCACGACAGCCATCTGGAATTGGCGAGGCAGAAACATGATCGCCATCATCGAAAGAAATAGGAGTGACAGCCATTCCGGATAGTCCGTTCCCGTGCCGGTGCCGAGGAAGAGGAGTATCGAGTGTTCGGAATCCTTTATCCTCGCGAAGATATCGTTAAACCCTTTGAAGAGGCCGAAGGTCACGAAGACACCCACGAGGACAAAGGCCAACAGCTTCACGATCGATTCAAAGGCTATCGCAAAAACGAGCCCGCCGTGCCTCTCTGAAGAATCGAGTCGCCTCGCTCCAAAGATGATCGCAAATATGCCGAGTATTAAGGTAATGACTAAGCCCACAGCGGAACTCCCCCATGTCTTGCCGCCCGATATGATCTCAAAGGTGCTGATGATCGCCTTGATCTGTAGTCCTAGATAGGGCGCTATGCCGACAACGGCCACGATCGTGACAAGCGCGGAGAGGAAGAGAGACTTGCCGTAACGGGAACCGATGAAATCGGAGATCGCGGTGATCCTGTTCGCCTTCGCTGTCTTTACCACCTTGCGGAGAACGACGAGCCAGAGGGAAGCCATGAGGGTCGGTCCGAGATAGATCGTCAGGAAAGAGAGCCCTGACGTGGCTGCCTTCCCGACGCTCCCGTAGAAAGTCCAGGAGGTGCAATAGACCGCCAGCGATAGAGAATAGATATAGGGGTTATTGACTATGCTTCTGCCTTTTTTCTCCTGCCGCTCGGCGTAGTAGGCTACGGTAAAGAGGAGCAGCAGGTAGCCGAGAACAATAAAAAAAAGGTTATAGGGTGTAAACACTTCTTTCTACCGCACCGTTCTTTGTCGCGGGGGGAGACTCTTATTGTTCTTTTTCGTAAGCTGTTGTCGGTTCATCCTATTGGCCGCGAAGGCCACGAGGACGATAAAAAGGAGCCAGAAGACTATCAGGTATTTCACCACAGAGACATGGAATATCTCGAGGAAGGGCCAGTTCAGGCCGAGAAGGCCGAGGACGAAAATGAACAACCATATTTCAGGATTTCTCACTCTCTCTTCAGCCTCTCCGCCATGACCTGTTCTTGGACTATTATAGCCCAAAAACCCTGTCTTTGGGGTCTCCCTGTCTCCGAGTGATCCCTTTCTGCATATCCTTCCGGTTCGGCGCCCCCCGCAGCAGCACTAATCTGTAATGCGTTACCCAAACTGTGTAATCCATTACATAGCACGTCCCGCTCAATGGCGAGAGAAACCTTATCCGAGGCCGGTTTAGGATAAACAAAAGATTGGCATTGAAGTTGCTTTATGGTAATTCGGATGATTATATGCGACATACGCGAAGAGCACATTTGAAGGAGGCGCTGTGATGAAAAACAACATAAAGAGAGCGAGGGGCTTCGGGGAGAAAATGAGAGGCATGCTCATGGTTCTCGTTATCACGATCGCCTTTCTGTCCGTCATCACGTCACAGAATTATGCCAAAGAGGGACGAGCAACCCATAAAATCATCTCGGGAGTCATAACGAATATTACCACGACTTCGATCGAAGTAAATGGAAAATTCTATGATATATCGAACGCAATTCTCGTAACAACGTCCGGAACGAGATTAACCATGAACCAGTTGAAACGGGGAAACATCGCAGAGATTTTCACTGACGACGAAACGGCAACAAAGGTTCGCATTGACAACAGGAATCTTCGCAAGTGAGGTGGTCTTCATGAAGAAACTCATACTATTCAATTTTCTCCTGTCACTGTTTTTTTCTTCTCTTGTGATAACAGGATCAGATGCGGCATCGATGACCGATTACTGCATCGTTCCGCCTTACGTTATCCAGGATGTTCCTCCCAATATCATGTTCCTTGTGGACAATTCGGGCAGCATGTTCAATTTTGCCTATGCCTGTTCCAAGGCAACGACGACGGCTTCCGGGAATAATACCACGTCTATAGTTGTGGACAGTGTTTCAGGTTTCAATGTCGGACAGAAGATTACGGTGGGAGGGACTGAAGTCGTTGTTACCGCTGTCAACAGCGGCACGAATACACTTACGGTGAGCGCCTCCCTGAGTTTTGCATCCGGGACGATCGTCCAGGATTGGGCTTGCCAGGACCCGAATTTCTATGACATGGATTCCAGTCAGTGCAACACAACTACGGTCGGGACTGGTGGTTCTTCACCTAATACCACAATCCCCGTTACGAGCACCACAAACGTCTGGGTCGGACAGATGATCGTTCTCGTCCATTCGGGGACCCCCACAACACTCATTGTCAACAGCGTAAGTTCGAGCACAAAAAAGATAACCGTTAGCTCATCTGTGTCTTTTTCTTCCAGCGATACGATTTATGATTATACCTGCTATTATTTCAACAACCTCGCTCCAGAGATGAGTTTCGATCCTACGAAAACTTACTACGGCTATTTCAACAGTAACTACTACTACACGTATACCGGTTCCGGAGGAAAATTCCTTCAGAACAGGGTGAAACCTGTCGCGAAGCTCGCGACAGAGTGGGACGGCAATTTCCTGAACTGGCTCACCATGAGAAGGGCCGATGTCTTAAAAAGGGTCCTCACCGGAGGATACGCGGTGGGAGGCGAGGGGACCGGTTTTGACAAAGTCCGCGCATTAAAACCTGATGATTCGAGCAGAGGCATATATAAGGCCGTGGCACAGGCAGATCAATATATGGGATGCACGGGGTGCACGGGAAACATGAACTTCACCTTCGCTACCGGCAATTCCAACCCATCATCTTTCACGGCCTACGCCGGCACTACCGGCAAAGGATCTTTTTCTGTAGATGTGGTGGTACCCTCTCCCGTCGAGGGAGTAATTCAGAATGTCGTCGGCGCAAAGGCGAGAATCGGCGTCACTTTTTATAATACGAATGACGGGGGCAAAGTCCAGGTCTCCGTCGCGGGCACGAGCCTCTCATCAGTGATAAACCAGATAAATCTTACGATACCGAGCACGAACACACCCCTCGCGGAAGCATTGTGGACCGTGACCGGATATTTTGCCCAGCAATCGAGCATGGAGGGCGGACCGGGCCCGAGGTGGAATAACGGCGATTTTCAGATAAACAACAACAACGACCCCTGGAACTACGCAACCGGCGGCGGAAACCCCAGGTTTCCTGCGTGTTCGAAGAGCTACGTACTCCTTATTACCGACGGTGAGCCCTGTTCAGACGGCAATCTGCCGGCCACTCTGAAAGACTACGCCTCGGGTAAATCGAAGTTCAATTGTTCCGGGTCAACTTGTCCGGCCGTCACGAATAATACGGCGCCAGTGGTCGGCGGTGAGAATTTCTCATTCCCTGCATCAACGTTCGCCACCTGTAGCGCGGGGGGAAATGTTGCAGGCATAGAGGATGTGGCCTTGTACATGCATACGAAAGACCTGAGGAGTGATATTAGCGGAATGCAAAATCTGACGCTCTACACCGTCTTCGCTTTTGGCAAAGGCTCCACCCTTCTGAAATATGCGGCGATAAACGGAGGATTCAACGACTACGATGGAACGGGCCTTCCCGACAAGCAGGCCAAGTGGGACACGAGCGGGACAGGAAGTCCTGACACGTATTACGAAGCGCAAGAAGGGGCGGACCTCGAACAGGCGATGACGAACGCCCTTTCGACGATGCTGAAGAGGGCCTCATCGGGTACTGCTGCATCCGTTCTTGCCTCAGGTGAAGGGAGCGGCGCAAATCTCGTTCAGGCCGTCTTTTATCCGAGGCGGAGATTCGGCAATGACATTATCGCCTGGAACGGAGAAAACCAGAATTTCTGGTATTACATAGACCCTCTCTTTACGAACAGTTCCATCAGAGAGGAGACAGTTGCAGACGGAAAACTGAATCTCATCAATGACTATATCGCCCAGTTCTACTTCGACACTACCGCCCAGCAGACAAAGGCAAAGCGTTTCCAGGATACTTCCGGCACCGGTTCTCCCTTAACTGCTATGCCGACGGTCAACTTCGAGAACCTCGGGAGCATCTGGCAGGCTGGCGTATCGCTCTGGGCGCGGGACCTGAACTCAACTCCGCGGATTATTTACACGAATGTGGGGGGAAGCCTTGTCAACTTCGTCGACACCGCCTCTTCCACTTTCTCTTCATCTCTGGCCTCATATCAATGTTCTGTTACCAAGACGATATGCACCGCCGTCGGGACCTCCGCCTCTCCCTGCACAGGCGGGACTGATACATGCGCTGTCGATGACCAGAGGGCAAAGGATGTCATCAGGTATATCCACGGATACGATCTTACGAGCGACGGACAAGACTTCAATACCGTTGACAGGGACAACGACACGTTCCCTGATTACCGGTACAGAACCGTGACTATAAATGACGTGCCCCATATCTGGAAGTTCGGGGACATCATAGACTCGACCCCGAGAATAGCCTCATGGATAGCCTTGAATAGCTACAATAAAATGTATCAGGACAGCACCTACGGAATACCCCTTCAGGACGCCCTGGGCGAAGACCCCCCGGATCCGACCCACTATGTCACTACGGCAGGGTATAAGAGCAGGGGGATGGTATTTGTGGGAGGCAACGACGGGATGCTCCATGCATTTAAGCTCGGACACCTCGATCTGAACTGGTCAGGACAGGGGTCATTCGACAAGGCGAGACTCTCGAACGCTGACGCTACCGTTCCCCTCGGGCAGGAGATGTGGGCCTTCATCCCGAAGAATGTCCTTCCCTATCTCAAATACTTCGCGGACCCGGATTATTGCCACGTCTACTCAGTTGACCTCACCCCTTATATCTTCGATGCGAGTATCGGTCAGCCGGGCTCGGGCGATGTCTCAGGGAACGCGAGGACGGTCAGCTCATGGAGGACTATTCTTATCGGCGGCATGAGACTTGGCGGTGCATGCAGAAACCTGACCGCCACCTGCACGGACTGCGTAAAAACGCCGCTCGACAGTCTCGGTTATTCTTCCTACTTCGCCCTCGATGTCACCGATACCCTTGCCGATAAGACAAAGCCGCCGGTGCTTCTGTGGGAATTCTCCGACCCCACCCTCGGTTTTGCGACGAGCGGCCCCGCAGTGGTGAGGATCAGCACGACGAAGGCGGACGGGACTCCCGATATAACGACAAACGGCAAATGGTTCGTCATTCTCGGTTCAGGTCCGACAGGTCCCATCGATACGACGAACAATCAATTCCTCGGACACTCGGACCAGAATCTAAAATTGTTCGTACTCAATCTATATAACGGCTCCCTGGCAAGATCGATCGATACAACAATCCCCTTTGCCTTTGCGGGCTCTCTCCTCAATGCCTCAATCGATCCTGACGTTGGATCGGGGTTCGGCGCCCGATCTATTGATTATTCCGATGATGCCGCATACGTCGGATACGTGAAGAAGGCGTCAGACGGCACATGGACGGACGGGGGCGTAGGAAGAATATTTACGAACAACGATCCGAATCCGGGCAACTGGCAGTGGCGCAAGCTCGTTGACGGCATCGGTCCTGTTACGACCTCTATCACGAAGCTTCAGAGCCGAGATCAGGTGATCTGGCTCTATTTCGGGACAGGCCGGTATTTCTTCGAGATCCCTGATGGCAACGGAGGGACGTCAGTGGATGACGGAGACAACCTGAGGCGGCTCTATGGGATAAAGGAGCCCTGTTATGTCAGGGGGGCAACCGCTAAGATGGACCCGAGCAGTTCCGTCGGTTTCTGCCAAAGCACAGTGACGGGCGGATTGTCCGATGTCACCTGCGCAAGTGTCACCGGTTCAGTTGCAGTGGATAATTCGACATGTGCCGCCGTCCATGACACACTGGCATCAAATCCGAATACCGATACGAGTTTCAACGGATGGTATATAGTTCTCGATGGTTCCACGAACCCGTTGAACGCTGATCCGACTCAGAACTTCAGGGCCGAAAGGGTTATCACCGACCCCCTCGCGAGCCCGAGCACCGGTGTCGTCTTTTTCACTACGTATAAGGCCTACAGCGATGTCTGCGGAATCGGGGGAAAGAGCGCGATCTGGGCTGTGAAATATAACACGGGCGGCTCTGCAGGGGCTTCCTTAAAGGGCGTGGCGCTTTTGCAGGTCTCTACGGGGAGCATCGAACAGAAAGACCTATCGTCTGCCTTCACCGACAGGGGTTTACGAAAAACAGCGGCGATGGAAGGTGTGCCTCCGACCCAGCAGGGCTTGGCGATCATATCAACTCCTCCGCCGACAAAGAGAACCGTTCACATAAGGGAACGGTAAGGACGGGAAAAGATGAAACGTGAAAGACAGATTTCAGGACGGAACGAGGAAGGCCTCACATTAATAGAGCTCGTCGTCGTCGTGAGCATAATCGGCATCGTCGTTGCAGCCATGGGCATGCAGTTTCAAGGCTGGAGCGGCAGTTACGCGATCGAGAGCGAGGTCAAGCAGATCTATTCCGACCTCTTGAATACGAGGTTAAGCGCGATGCAGAGGAATCGGTCTCATTTCGTGGTCATCAATGCCGACAGATACCAGGTATTTCAGGACACGAATGAAAACGGGGTCTACGATGCGGGCACCGATCAGCCGCTGCCCTCCTTTCTGAATCCTGTAAAACTGACGTATCAGCTCGCCCCTTTGTGGCTCGGGACTGTCACGGTAGACTCAAAAGGGCTCGTGAGCCCCAATCAAACGATACGGGTCAACACAGACCTAAACGGAGACGGAGCGCCCGATGTCTATCCTGATTACGACTGCATCGTTCTGTCTACGACGAGAATTAATATGGGGAAGTGGGATGGGGCTGCGTGCGATGCTAAATAAGAAAGGGATGACGCTCATCGAGGTGATGGTCGCCCTTGTGGTCCTCCTCCTCGTCGCTCTTGCGATGATGCAGACCGCCCTTCTCAGCATCGACTCCAACATGATAAGCGCCCTGAGAGATCAGGCACTGAAATTAGCGGAGACAAGGATGAACAATGCAAAGGGGACTACGTTCAGCAAGTTGTCCTCGGGCAGTCAGACGGATACGGGCGCACTCGACCCGGGCATATGTTCGGCCACTCTAAGAGCAAAAATGCAGGGTGTAATGGGTGCGATAGGAAGCGCAAATAATGGGCAGGTTGTGACGGCTAGCGTAAGGAGCATGCCGTCTTTTAACTACTGCACGAACGTGACAGCGCAAAACCTCAACCCTAATAATGTAATCATCAATGTTACGGTGGGCTGGACATGGCAGGGTCAGGACTACGTCCACAATATCGGAACGATAGTGGGGAACCTGTGATAAGGCGCGAAGAGGGCTTCACTTTAGTTGAATTGATGATAACGATGGTCATGTTCCTGCTCGTCTTGTCAGCGACATCAGGTATCTTTTCGGCGCTCTTAAACCAGTTCAAGCAGCAGTCCAAGATCGCCGAGACGGACATAGAAGGCGTAGTGGGGCTCGAGATGCTCCGGCAGGACATCGAAAGCGCAGGATACGGACTTCCCTGGGACATGGGTGGTAACGCTTATCTTGAGGCTGACGTCAACAACACAACGACCTGGGTCGATCGAGACCTCAACGACGGCCCCCCCAATAATCCCGCGAGGGGCGCCGATGTCGCAGGGGCTTCCAACCCGCCAGGGGCTGTAAGAGCCCTGGACAACGTGGCGATGAACAACACTTCCGATGTGCTTTCGATAAAATCCGCATCCGTGGCGAAAAACGGAGCGTCACAAAAGTGGACCGAGCTGGCATTCGGAGGCGTAACAAAGAACGGTCTTTCGGGCGAAACATTTCTCAATTCCGACAGTGTGACGGTCCTTTCCCTCATTGGAAATACTTTTTCTCTCGTCGGCGCAACGGTCTTTTCGAACATCGCATCTTTGGCGCCCCTAGGCAGTAGAGAAACCCGGATCGTCTACGGAGTAGACCCTAACACAAACCCCCTGAGGTTTCCGTTTAACAGGGCGGACTACTACGTCAGGGTCCCTACCACGGTGCCAAACCGGTGTGCAACCGGGACATCCGCCGGTACGGATAGGGGCACAGGAGTCCTTTACAAAGGTGTTGTCAGTCAGGCAGATGGCACATTCGGGGCGATCATGCCCGATGGCACATACCCCAACGAGCTCCCTCTCCTCGACTGTGTAGCCAGCATGCAGGTGGTTTTCGGGCTGGATCAACTCGGCAACGGAACTATTTCATACAAAGACGCCGGTTGGTTGCAGACTTATACTGCCGCGGATATCAGAAGCCAGCTGAAGGAGGTGAGGGTCTATATCCTCGCACAAGAAGGCCAGCGCGACCCGAATTATACCTTCACGAATTTTACCGGTGGATGCCCCACGTGCATCAAAGTGGGAGAAACAGGAATGGGCGGAAACGACTTTGATCTTACCGCCATCAAGTATTATCAAAATTACCGGTGGAAACTTTATACAATCGTTGCAAGACCGGGCTTTATCTGAGGTGGAAATGGAACTGTTGAAGAATGAGAGAGGCATCGCCCTGACCATGGTCTTAGTCCTTTCGGCCATCTCGCTCGCTGTCATGGCAGCGCTGCTCTATATGGTGACGGCCGGCACTCAGCTGACAGGCATGGAGAAGCGATACAATACCGCACTCGAGGCAGGGAAAGGCGGCAAGGACATAGCTTTTCAATTTATCGGCTCGAGGGGAAATCCGGGAGTTCCGGGTATCAACCTCATACAGCAGGCATCCAATAACTGTCTGACCGACAAGCTGACGAAAGCCACGGCCAATTGGACGAACTGCGGTGCGAGCAGCACGTCGCTCACCATAGACCCCTCTTCCCCGAGTACCTATGACATTGAATTTACATTGGGGAATGCTGCGCCGAATCAGTACAAGGTTACGGAGAAAATAGTCGATACGGTAGAGGGTAATTCGGGTCCCGATACCGGTCTGGTAAAGAATGCCGTGGTGCTGTCGGTCCCCGGCGAAATCACGGTAATGAGCATACCCTATCTCTACACCATCGAGATAGACTCTGAAAATTTGTCTCAACCGGCTGACAGAAGGGAGAGGGCTAAACTGTCAGTGCTCTACGAATATTGATGATGTGTAGGGCCACGTCAATCGCAGCGGCATTTTTTTTCCTCTTCGTTCTATCCTGTTCATCGGAAAGGCCACCAGAGACCGCCAAACAGGAGCCTTCTCAGAGCGGAACTATGAAGGGATCTGATGTTGCTCCGTCTGCAACGGAGAGCAAAGAATCTTACTCCCTGAAAATCACCCCTGAAAATCCGGATCGGAGTTCGACAGTTTATCTAACTCCGCAGGGTTTTAATCAAGGCGATGCGAAGATAGAATGGCTCGTGAACGGGAGACTCGCAGAGAGTTCGACGCCGGGTCAATTCAAACCCATCGAGGCAAGAAAAGGCGATACGGTTCAAGCGAGGGCAACGATAAAGGACAGAGAAATCCT
>DASPUT010000096.1 GCA_035622735.1 Thermodesulfovibrionales bacterium
GTATCTGAAAACGGCCCTGTCGCCGGTGCGCCTGACATCAGAGAGGATCTCCTTCACGCTCTCTTCGACGTCGTCTCCGCTTCCCGATGCCCGCTCCCTGAGCAGTCGAAGAAAACCCTCTATCTCTTTGGTCTTTTTCAGTATTTTCATCGTGGTATGATTGTAATATTTCATTGCATAATATGCAAGATTGTATTAGATTCTGAGGTGAGGAGCGAGGGGTCATGCATGCTGCGGAAAGAAGGCTTGGTGTGCATACGTCAATTGCCGGAGGAATCCACCTCTCCATGGAGCGGGCAGGGGAGCTCGGGTGCAATACCGCCCAGATATTTTCCCATAATCCGCGGGCGTGGTCAGTCGGAATAATCCCGGAAGAGTCGGTATCTCTTTTCAGGGAGCTGAGAAGATTGCACGATATCGATCCGGTTTTCATACACACCTCGTACCTCATAAATCTTGCAGCGCCGGACATCGGCATCCGGGAAAAGTCGAAGGAACTCCTCATCCGTGAACTGGACCTCGCGGACCTGCTCGCTGCCGATCATGTTGTGCTCCATACGGGAAGTGCGTCAGGAGATGCGGAAGACGCTGCCCGGCAAAGGGCTATTGCAGCATTAAGGGAAGTTGCGAAGGTGAAGACCTGGAGGGCGAAACTCCTCCTCGAAAATACAGCTGGTGAGAGGGGCGATATCTCTTCGACGATGAGAGACCTGAGCGAGATCATCGAGAAGACGGACAGCCCCGTCATCGGAGGGATCTGCATAGACACCTGTCATGCGTTTCAGGCGGGATATGAACTGACTAGCGCCGAAGGATTGTCAAGAATCGCGGGGGAGATAAAGACGTACATCGGATCTGAGAACCTGAAGCTCATTCATCTCAACGATTCAAGGAGGGTTTTTCATTCCAGGGTCGACAGACACGAACATATCGGGGAGGGGGCGATCGGGAAGAAGTGGATCGAGAAATTCATCAACCATCCCATCTTCCGAAATACTCCCCTCGTCCTCGAGACGCCGAAGAAAAGCGACGAAGATGACATGCGAAATCTCGATATCGTAAGGAGACTCATGAGACAGTCAGTTTTTGAGCCTGCGAGGAAACGGTAGGGCCTGTATGATATAGATCAGGGATATTAGGAAGGGTTCCTGGTAAAAAAAGAGTGCATTCTATGCAGAGGAGAGGGGTTCATGGAGAAGAGCGAGAATGAGATTTCCGACGAGGACCTGAGAGCGGCACTGAAGGAGATAAAGACCTACGTGGACATCACGGAGGAAGACCTCAGGAAGATTTACGCCATCGCCCTGCGCCACGCGAGGGAACGAAGCATCTCAAAGGTGCCCGTTCGTAACGTCATGACGCGGGCAGTCGTCGCGATCCGGAAAGGCGACGGGATCAACGAGGCTGCGCGGCTTCTTTCCGAACACAAGATCAGCGGTCTGCCGGTTGTCGATGAGGGGAACCATGTCCTCGGGATCGTTTCCGAGGCCGACATCCTCTCTATGGCCGGATTGCAGAGGGGCCATACCTTTAAGGATGTCCTGCGTCATATCCTCGGGGAACCTTTGCCGGAGAGGAAGACAGGGGACAAGGTCGGAGACATCATGTCTTCGCCCGCGATAACCGTAAGGCCCGCTTCCGACATTCACGAAGCGGCGAGGATTCTCGACGAACGGAGGATCAAGAGACTCCCTGTCGTAGACGCTGACGACAGGCTCGTCGGCATCATCTCAAGGGCCGATATCGTAAAGGTGATAGGCGGCAAATGACTCTGAAGGGATATTTCTCGAAGATGAAGGGAGGGGCCCAAAGCCCGCCCGGTGTGGGCTGGGCAGAGGTACTCTGGTCGTTGGTCGGCTCTTCCATAGGCATCGGAATCTGCGCATACCTCTCTGCTCGCTACTGTGAACCGAGGGATCTGACGCTCATCATAGGGTCCTTCGGCGCATCGGCCGTTCTCGTGTACGGGGCGATCAAGAGCCCTCTTGCCCAACCGCGAAACGTTATCGGCGGCCATATCCTCTCGGCCCTCGCCGGTGTGGCAAGCTATCAGCTCTTTGGCGGGACCTTATGGATTGCAGCGGCCCTCGGCGTATCCTTTGCTATCGTTGTGATGCTTATCACGAAGACCCTTCACCCGCCGGGAGGCGCAACCGCGCTGATAGCAGTGATAGGCGGAAAGAAGATACACGACCTCGGCTTCCTCTATGCGTTACTGCCCGCGGGAGCCGGTGCACTCATCCTCCTTGCCGTGGCGCTTCTCGTGAACAACCTCTCGGCGAACAGAAGATATCCCGAGTACTGGTTTTAGTTACTGATAGTCCCGTTCGAGGCAGCGGAGAAGAACTCGGTTGCAGCCTCACTTGTCGTCCCTATGAAAAGATGATGCCTCTATCCGCGATGCGACTTGGCGAATAGGGTAGACTTTGCTATAGTTATTTCAGAACGACGGACAGGGTTGTCCTTAGGTGACTGACAAACCAAGGGCGGAAAATCAGATGAAGGCGTCAGATCTCTTAATCAAGTGTCTCGAAAATGAGGGGGTCGAGTATATATTCGGTCTGCCCGGCGAAGAGACCCTTGACCTCATGGAGTCTCTCAGGACATCGACTATACGTTTCATCCTCACCCGCCACGAGCAGGCGGCTGCGTTTATGGCGGATGCCTACGGACGCCTCACCGGCAAGGCGGGCGTCTGTATCGCAACCCTGGGTCCGGGCGCGACGAACCTTCTCACGGGCGTTGCCGATGCCTTTCTCGACAAGTCTCCCCTCGTGGCGATAACGGGACAGGCCGACCTGAAGAGGATCCACAAGGAATCACATCAGTACATCGATATCGTGGAGAGTTTCAAGACCGTGACCAAGTGGAACGGCAGGATAGAGTCGCCCGAAATAATCCCCGAAATGGTGCGGAAGGCCTTCAAGGTCGCCGAAACGGAAAAGCCGGGCTCGGTGCACCTGGAACTCCCCGAGAACGTGGCCGCCATGGAGGTTGATGAAATGTACGCGACCATGATCGCGCCGATCCGGCCGAGACGAAGCTCACCGGACCGACAGTCCCTCAGAAAGGCGGCAGAGCTTATCGAGCAGGCGCGATTTCCGGTCATACTCGCAGGGCACGGTGTAGTCCGGAAGTCGGCAGGTGCGAGGCTCCAGAAATTCGCAGAGCTCTTCTGCATCCCCGTTGTGACGACCTTCATGGGCAAGGGCGGGATAACCGCAGAAAGCGAGTGCTGCATCGGCACCCTCGGACTGAGCAATGATAGGCAGATCACCGCTGTTTTTTCAAAGGCGGACCTCGTCATCGCCGCGGGCTATGACCTTGTCGAATATTCGCCGGCGAACTGGAACCCGCAACTGGACAAGAAGATCATCCACATCGACTTTACCACGAGCGAGGTCGATCACCACTACGTCCCGGAAGTCGAGATTATTTCCGATATCCGGGAGACCCTGGAACTCCTTGAAGGGATATTGAGTACAAACAAAAAGAACGAATGCGTCATTGCCTTGAGGAGGGACTTCACGGAGGGTTTTGAGAGAGAGGGTACCGTCGACACATGGCCTCCTCGGCCTCCGCGGATTATCTATGGGATCCGGCAGGTTCTCGGGGCGAGCGATATCGTGATATCAGACGTAGGCATGTGCAAGTTGTGGGCGGCAAAATTCTACCCTGTATACCGGAACAACACCTTTGTCCTCTCGAATGGCTTCGCCTCCATGGGATTTTCGCTCCCGTCCGCGATAGCGGCAAAGCTCATCTATCCGGAGCGGAACGTCGTGGCCCTGTCCGGAGACGGCGGGTTCATGATGAATCTCCAGGACCTCGAGACGGCCTGCCGGCTGAAGCTCAATATCGTCGTCGTAATCTTTGACGACGGAGGATACGACCTTATCAAGTGGAAGGCGGAAAAGAAATTCGGCACTGCCTATGGCGTGGATTTTTCGAATCCGGACTTCGTCAAGCTCGCGGAGAGTTTCGGTGCGATCGGGGTCAGACTGAAATCCTCAGAGGAATTCGAAGGCCTCCTGAGGCATGCCCTGACTGAGACCGTGCCCGTTGTTATCGATATCCCGATAGATTACAGCAACAACGAGATTATCTTTAACCGTTTGTGAAGACGCCCGACACAAGCGTTACTGCTCTGTCCCCCCTAATTTATCGAAGCAACTCTTGAGGGCGCCGAGCATCTCATGGGATAGTTTCTCGATGGTATCCATTCTTCCGAGCGCCTTCAGGAGAAGTTCGTGCAAATCGTCCTCCGATATGGACGCATCGATGAGCTCCAACGTGCCCTTCACTGCCAGGATGTTTTCGTCGAGTTGATCTGAGAGTGCCGCAAGCTGCTTATCCCTCTCTGACATAGCACAATCTCCATTCAGATGGACGGCGTGATAAAGGTAATTCATACCCCGAACTTCTATCGCTCATTATAACAGATTTCAGGATCAGGCCGAGGGGGAAGATCTTCGGGCAAATCTGTCTCTGTAGATGTTAGGAAGAGCCGCTCACAGAGAGCTTTTTCAACAGGTCTTCGAAAACGCATCTCCAGGACGCCGAGAGCGCGCGCACTTCGAGGACGGCTTCGATCGCCTCGCGATTCTCCCTGTCATGGTGACGAATGCGATTGGCGAAGGCTATCGTTATCCCCTGTGAGGCTCTCTCTTTTAAGGCGAATGGGCTGCTTCTTTCTACGACACCCTCTTCGAGCACCCT
Organism: Thermodesulfovibrionales bacterium; assembly: GCA_035622735.1. Classification (NCBI taxonomy): domain Bacteria; kingdom Pseudomonadati; phylum Nitrospirota; class Thermodesulfovibrionia; order Thermodesulfovibrionales; species Thermodesulfovibrionales bacterium. The sequence continues at coordinate 4,720 of DASPUT010000096.1, forward strand.
GAGATAAAATCCCGTGCGGCCTGAGTCCAAAACAAGCGGTATGATATCGGCCCGGCCGTAGCGGATGGCGAGCGTGCCGCAGGGTTGGCGCGGCTGTGAGACCTGCACGACGGCAGTTCCGAGTTTAAAGACGTCTCCGATACGGACCTCGTCTTCGCGAAGACCGGAAACGGGAAGGTTCTCGCCAAAGGGAGCGGACGGCAGTCGCGTTCCGAAAACATTTTCCCAGTATGGATAATGATCAGCAGAGTAGACGCAGACGGCCTTGTCAGGCCCGCCGTGGTGTTTTAGATCTCCGACACCGTCACCTTCGAATCCAAGTTCCCCGAGCACTATCGGTCCAGAAACGGGAACCTTGCAGATCCCGGTTACTATCTCCCTGCCATGAAAAACTTCTTTCTTCGGCAGACCGATGTTTAACGATTCAATAGCCGTCTGATTCATTCTACCGTTAATGCGCCAAAGGGACAGCAATAGATGAGGTTTCTGTGCTCCTCGGTAACGAACTTGTCATGGTTCATGATCCATGCCTTACCATCCCTCATCACGAAGAACAGAGGATAGAGTTCGGCGCATGCGCCGCAACCGACGCACAGGCTGTAATCGACGTACGGTATCACTTGGTCTTCCATCTACGAAGATTCCGGAAAAACCATACGCGATTAAGACTAATCCGCAGGGGTCACGACCGCCATGACAACGAGTTTTTCGCCTTTATTAGCCTCAAACCCATGGGGGACCATCGGGTCGCAGAGGATACAGGTCTTCTCGCCGGCCTCCATGCGTTCGTCACCAACGATAAACGTTCCTTTGCCTTCCACACAATACATGAGCAATCTCATCGGGGCCTTATGTGGGTCAAGCTTTTGGCCGGGGTTCAGACACATGAGGGCGATCCGCATCTCAGGCTTGTCTGAGAGCATTTCGCGCGAAATCCTGTCAGGGTAAAACGTTATGAGCTTCTTGAGATCCAATAGTTCCATACGAAACCTCCTCTTGAAACGAAAATAGAGATAAGGGCTTTCACCATGCTTTCATTCTATCAGGCTTTTACTCTCTCCGTAAGGGATAAGACGGGATGCGGACCAACTCGCCGCAATGACCCTCGGGAACAACGCAGCCTTCACCGAAGCGGTAATGGAAGAGCCCCTTACCTTCGCCGAGCTCTTTATTGCACGCTGCGATGCAGGCACCGCAATTAACGCAGGAGATGTCCCGCCTGTTCTTCCTCGGCAGCACATCCATGAAGCAAGCCTTCTCACAACCCTTGCAGTCCGTGCATTCTCCCATCCTCGCCGTGTCCATTTTTAGCCGCAAAGAGCGGGGGCTGACCCAGCCGAAGAGCATCTGCATCAAACCTGCGGCGCAGATATACCTGCAAAAGACATGTCTCACGAAAACCGACGTGATGACCATGTAAAGGGAAACGCCGATAATGCCCGCCTTTACGCCGAAGGTGAAGTGCCCGCTTACAATCTGTCCCCAGACCGTTTTCGGCGCTATGAAATAGCCGGTGAGCGATGCGCCGGCAAGGGGAGGCAGCACGAGAAGACTGAAAAACGCGAGAATTCCGTAAAGAGGCCTGTTGCCATGCATCACATCGGGGTCATTCGGCTTTCTGCCATAGAGGCTTCTCCTGCCGAGGAGCCTCTGGGATAGGAAGTCGACATATTCGAACATCGCTCCTTCGGGGCAGAACCATCCGCAGAAAAACCTCCCCAAGAAGTACCCCAGCAGGGGAAAGATGGATAGGGCGAGTACCCAGGGAAGCAGCGCCCTGAGAAGGACATGGGTTGCAACATAGGTCGAGCCTGAGATGCCGGCCGCCGCGAGCCCCTCTTTCAGCCCAAGGCTCCATACCTTTCCGAGGATGATCAACTCCCTGGCGTCGGAGTCATACCGGAGGATATTGAGGACCGGCATGAGGAAGAGGAAAAGCACGAAGAGCAATTGTGTCAGCCTTCTGTATTTAAGCAATGTGTTTACACGCATATCGTCTCCCTCTTAACACGAAGATAGCTCCTTGAAGAAAATCGCTTCTGTAACTATTTAACCATGGCGAGAGGACTCGTGCTATGAGATAAATCATAGAGAGGGGGGAATGCTGCCTGCCTTTATGGAGGGGGAGGCAGGCAGCATGGGAGAAAGATGTATCTCAGTAAACTTGAGAACCTTATCGAAAGGTAATTTACGATAACCAAAAAATGTGAAGACAATATGAAGAAGAACCTGTGACGGCAGACCTTATTCTGAGGATAGAAAGCGGGTAAAGGCCGATGAGAAACGGACGCAGTACGGCTGCCCGCTCGAATTCGATGGCACAGAAGAGTTTGACTTTGCCGTAATGATGACTTAATATTTTTTTATGAAATTATCTTGCCGCAAAGGCGCCTCAGCCTTTCGTGCGATGTCGAGATGCCTTCGGTTACCAGAATTCCGCGTTCTGATGAGAAGGAGGGAGATAAGACGATGAACGATACGCGCCTGCCGCATCCCTTTTACAGAATATTATTTCGTATCGGCGGCGCACTCGCGGCGCTCTGCATCGTGACCGGTTGTAGCCGCCCGTCTTCCAACCGGGTGCAGGGCTATGTCGAGGGAGAGTTTGTCTACGTGGCATCGCCTTTTGCGGGCGCCTTGGAAGTGCTCCATGTGCAGAAGGGCTCGCAGGTGAAGGAAGGTGACCCGCTGTTCGAGCTGGACCCCGAGTCTGAAAAAGCTGCGCGGGACGAAGCTGATCGCCGGCTGGCTCAGGCCCGGGCGAACCTTGAAGATGCGAAGAAAGGCAAACGCCCAACGGAAATCGATTCCTTCGAAGCGCAGGTCCGGCAGGCAGAGGAGGCCCTGTCGCTTTCGGAAAAAGAACTCGTGCGACAGGAAAACCTTTTTCCCTCCGGAGCTGCTACCGCGCAAGACGTTGACCGGGCACGTTCCGCAAGGGACCAGAACCGCCAGCGGGTGGCGCAGGCTAAAGCCGACCTGAAGACGGCGCTGCTCGGTTCGCGCAGCGACCAGATCAAGGCGGCTGAGGACGAGGTGAGGGCGCGAGAAGCGGCGCTGGCAAGGGCCGAATGGGACCTTTCCCAGAAGAGTCAGTCCTCGCCGCAAGCCGGGCTGGTCTTTGACACGCTATACCGCGAGGGCGAATGGATCGCAGCAGGCCGTCCGGTCGTCTCGCTGCTGCCTCCGCAGAACATCAAAGTCCGGGCCTTCGTGCCCGAGACTGAGATCGGTTCGCTCCATCTCGGCGATGCGGTGCGGGTCTTTGTGGACGGCTTACGTGAACCCTTCGTCGGAAAGGTGAGCTTCATTTCGCCGCGGGCCGAATATACCCCTCCGGTGATTTACAGCAGGGAGACTCGCAGCAAACTCGTATTCATGATTGAAGCGGTCTTCGATCCGAAAACAGCGGTGATCCTGCATCCCGGGCAGCCGATAGACCTGCAATTCGGTTTCAGATGAACGGCGACTTCGCCATCGATGTGCAGGGAATCACGAAGCGGTTCGGTGACCTCACTGCCGTCAACAAGGTCAGTCTTCAGGTCCGCACGGGAGAGATCTGCGGATTTCTCGGACCGAACGGGAGCGGCAAGACGACTTTTATCCGGATGCTCTGCGGGCTCCTTCGTGCGGATGAAGGCAGCGGCAGGTGCCTCGGTTATGACATCATGAACGAGAGTGAAGCGATCAAGCGCCAGGTCGGCTATATGACCCAGCGGTTCAGCTTTTATGAGGACTTGAGCATTTCCGAGAACCTCGATTTTGTAGCACGCATGTATTCCATGAGCGATCGCCGCGAAGCCGTGAACGAGGGCATCGAGCGTCTCGGCCTATCGGAACGGAGGAACCAGCTTGCCGGTGAGCTTTCCGGGGGCTGGAAGCAGCGCCTCGCCCTGGCGGCATGCATGATTCACCGGCCGAAGCTGCTACTCCTCGATGAACCGACGGCAGGTGTCGACCCCAAGGCGCGCCGCGAATTCTGGGAGGAGATCCATGAGCTCGCGGGGCAGGGTCTGACATTCCTCATCGCAACGCACTATATGGATGAGGCAGAACGCTGCCATAGGCTTGCCTTTATCCTCAACGGCAATCTCCTCACGCAGGGTACCGTAGACGAGGTTGTACGCAAGTCCAATCTGACGACGTGGTCGGTGAGCGGCCCGGACTTGCTCAGGCTCGGGGAGCAGCTCCGCAAACGACCCGGCGTGGAACAAGCGGTTGCTTTCGGCAACGCGCTCCATGTGAGCGGGGACGACACAGCAGCTCTTGAGGAGGCGATAGCGCCGTTTCGCACGGAGCACTATGAATGGAGTCAAGTTGCCTCGGGGCTCGAGGACGTCTTCATTCACCTCATGGACAGGTCGAAGCAGGGCGTTTCGTCATGAGAGAGAATCGTTTTTCGCCTGCGCGCTTCTGGGCGATGGTCGTGAAGGAGTTTATTCAGATGCGCCGCGACCGTCTGACTTTCGGAATGATGGTCGGCATCCCCCTCATTCAGTTGATCCTCTTCGGCTTCGCGATCAACTCTGACCCGAAGCATTTACCTACCGCCGTGCTCCTTGCGGACAACGGTCCGCAGGGCCGGACACTGCTCTATGCGATTCGGGACAGCGCATATTTTGATCTGGTCAGGCGGATAAAGACGGAAACCGAGGGGATGGATGCGCTCGCACGGGGTGAAGTCCAGTTTGTCGTAAACATTCCGGAGAATTTCAGCCGCGATCTCCTCCGCGGCGACAGGCCCTCTCTTCTCGTCGAGGCTGACGCCACCGATCCCGCAGCCACGGGCATCGCGCTCGGTGCCCTGCCGCCTCTCCTGGTCTCTGCGCTGCAGAACGATCTCAAGGGCCCGCTCGCCTTTCTCCCCGCCACAGACGGTCCTATTGATCTCCGCGTGCATGCGCTCTACAACCCCGAGGCGGTCACGCAATATAATATCGTTCCCGGGCTGATGGGAGTCGTCCTCACCATGACGATGGTGATAATCACGGGGCTCGCGATCACGCGCGAACGGGAGCGCGGCACCATGGAGAATCTCCTCTCGATGCCGACGCGGCCGCTCGAGGTGCTGATCGGCAAGATCATACCGTATATCCTTGTCGGTTACATTCAGGTTGGGCTGATCCTCGTCGCCTCGCGATTTCTCTTTCTCGTTCCGATGGTCGGTAATCTCTTCCTTCTGCTCGCCGTTGCGCTCGTCTTCATCACCGCGAACCTCGCGATGGGTATCACCTTTTCGACCGTTGCCGAGAATCAGCTCCAGGCCGTGCAGATGGCGTTTTTCTTCTTCTTGCCGTCACTGCTGCTCTCCGGTTTCATGTTCCCTTTCCGCGGTATGCCGCGTTGGGCGCAGATAGTCGGTGAATTATTTCCGCTCACCCATTTTCTGCGGATCGTTCGGGGCATCCTCCTCAAAGGGAACGGATTCGGAGATGTCGTGAGGCAGTTATGGCAAATAGCCCTTTTTGCCGCCATCGCGCTGACGATCGGCGTGAAGCGCTACCGTCGTACGCTGGATTAGGCCTTTACCGAAAGGGAGAGAAGAAACGGGAAGGTTGAGACGGTCGAGCTAACTCCACCTCCAGAGTGCGACGACGAACGTTATGAGGAATACAAAGGCGAGGTTTATGTAGGCGAGTGCATAGAAGACCCTCTCGGGAAGTGGCTTCGGTATCTTTCTTCCCTCTCCTATCAGCCTTCCGACTTCCGGCATCGGGAGTATTTTGTCTTCGGCGTGTGGTGCCGTCCTGAGCGCATCGGAAAGGTCATGGCCTGCAAGGTGTTTCCTCGCATGAGCGCCGTCCTTCCAGAGCCGTGACTGTGTGACATCGTAGATCTTTCCTCCATAGGCGATAAAGGCGGGTTTTCCATCCTTTCCGTCAAAGCTGTGCAACTCCTCAGCGGTCAGGTCCTGCTTCCCCCTGCCGATATCTGCCTCGTACCGCACCCTCAGTTTTCGTTTCAACCTCGGTCCGATAAAAAAGGTGACGACCACCGCTGTTGATACCATGAGCAGGAAGAGGAAGATCTTAATGCTGAGAAGAATACCGAAACGCGTCGTGTAGAAGACATTCCAGGCCGGGACCCTCGCGACGGTAAGGAGAATACCCGTCGCCGAAAGGATGATGATCGAAATCCAGCCGAGGAGGAGCTCACCCTTCGGGAGTCCCCGAGCGGCATATGCAGGCTTCAGCAGAATATGGACATAGAAGATCGTGCCGAACCAGGCTATTGCGGTGAGGAGATGGATGTAGCCGATGAAGAACCTTACGACCTTCTGGATCTTCGACAGGGGTCTGTAGAGGCCCTTGATTTTCATATCAGCGAGGAACTGCTCTCCCGCCTTCGTCAGGGGGCCGCCGCCTACTGCCGCAATATGGCATTCCCCGCACCGCATTCCTGTCTGACGGGCATATTCCGTTGTGGCAAATGAAGTAGACAGGAAGGATGGAAGGAGAAGAAACATCGATAATGTCGTAAAAAAAAGCTTCATGGCCCTATGATAAAGGAAGGGGAGAGCGGTATGCAACCGCCCTCCCCTTCCTTGCTTCGCCAAAGGGATATCTCGGAATTCCTTAAGCTTTTTCCGGTGCAGCCTTCATCACAGGCAACGGCTCTTTCCCGAGCTTGAAGTAATCCACGACAAATATCCATACACCGATGAGGAACCCCACACCGAAGATCGTCCTTAAGATCCAGAACCAGAGGTTATATGTGGTTTTTACTGCAACGTAATCGAGCCCGATAAGTCGTTCCATGTAGGTCTGAACCATTCCTGCACCAGTTGTTGTTAAGACGATGAATATCATCGAGATGGTCATCCACCAGAAGGACTGAAAGGCCCTTGAAGGGTTGAACGCCTTTACGCCGCGTATCGCGGGCAAGGTCACATAAATCATTGCGAGGACAAGAAGGACATAGGCGCCGTAAAAGGCAAGATGACCATGTGCCGTTGTAATCTGAGTTCCATGCGTCCACCGGTTTACTTGGGGTAGCGTATGGATCACACCCCACAAGCCGGCGCCCACAAAATTGAATATGGCATGTGCAACCGTGTAGTAAAGACCTGCTCGGTTGGTTACTGCCCTTGCCTCCCTCGTTGTCCTGAAGGCATCCCAGACCATGACGAGCAAAGGAATGGGTTCAAGGGAGCTGAATATCCCGCCGATCCATAGCCAGTAAGCTGGGGTGCCGATCCAGTAGTAATGGTGGCCAGTACCGAGGATTCCTGTGAACATAACGAGCCCGACCTCGATGTACATCCATTTTTCAAGCACCTCCCGTTTCGCACCGATCACTTTCATGAGCATGAAGGCGAGGAGCGCACCAGCGATTATCTCCCACGCGCCCTCGACCCAGAGATGCACTACCCACCACCACCAAAACTGGTCTTTTACCATGCTCTTTGTATAGAACATGCCGGGGATGTACATCAACGCGAGAAATGTTAATCCGCCCAGTAGGACACCCTGAATTCCGGTCCATTTTTTTGTTTTGAGCACGGTCATGAAACAGTTAAAGAGGAAGAGAAGCACGGAAAGCACGATGAGATCGTCCGCCCAACGCGGTGCCTCAATGTATTTCCTTCCCTCGTTCAGGATTAGGGTACCGAATACCCACTTATTGGCCTGAGGGTTTATCCCGGCCCATATATAACCGAGTACGACGGCGGTTATTGCGACGACAGTCGCCCAGAACTGGAATTTGGCAAGGGGGATACTCCAGAGTTCGGTTTCCGATTCCTCTGGAATGACGTAGTAGGTGGCTCCCATGAGTCCCGTCAAGAGCCACACAATCAGAGCATTGATATGGAGTGTCTTAATGACGTTGAAGTTCAGGATAAAGAAGCTGGGCCACATGAATTGAAGAGCTCCGATAATGCCGACCACGACTTGTACGAGAAAGAGAAGCACAGCAAAGGTGTAGAAATTCTGTGCTATCTTTTGGCTTTCATGCTTTATGGTCATCACTTCCTCCTTTATTTAAGGGTAAGCATGTAATCAGTCAGTTGTTCAATATCAGCATCTGGTGCCTCAACCTTCGGCATAGCGGATTTAGGGACATACTTGTTCGGGTCCTTGAAATGGCCAATCAACCATGTCCTGTCCCTTCTGCTTCCTACTTTCGTCAGGTCCGGCCCTGTTGTCCCGCCGATTCCGCTTATCATGTGACAGTTTGAGCACCCGAGCGATTGGTAGACCCGTTGCCCCGTAGTAAGCTCCTTGCCGCTAACACCGGCTGCCGTAGCAAGGATCGGCTTTGGGGGCCATCCGTTGGTGTCAACCTTTGAGATCCACTCAAAGAATGATATCAGCTTGTCAGCTTCGTCAGAGGTTATGCCGAGTTTCGGCATCGCCGCATGAGGGTTTACAGATTTGGGGTCCATGATAAATTGCTTGAGATACCCCTTCGGCTTTCTTTCGACCACCTTTGTCATGTCCGGCGCGAAATACGAGCCCGTTCCAAAAATGGTATGGCATCCGATGCAATCATATTTATGCCAGACCATCTTTCCTGCATTCACGTCTTCAGTGATCTCCGGTGCCCTCTTGTCCAATCTCCCTATGGTATCGAAAGTGAATGCGAGAAAGATGACAAAGAAGAAGAGACTGCCGAAGACAAAGAGATTTCTTGCTCCTTTATTACTCATAAACACCTCCTCAGGTTTTCCAGCGAGGCTGGATGTATACTCATTATTGAAAAAAGAGGGGAAGTTATCTATGATTTATGTCATAACGCATTTATGTCATGACTCTCATTGTATCACGGTGAAAGAGTGGTTCATAGATCCATGGTGAAAAGATCCATGAAGAAATATGAAATTATAGATAAAGAGGCCGTCTGGGAAGGCAAGTACCTCCGATTTCTCGAAATAACCTACGGGGATTCGGAAGGGACAGTGAGGAAATGGGAATCTGTTGACCGGGTTAATTGCGACGGCGTTGTTGCCATTCTGCCGGTCACTGATAGCGAGGAGGTCGTCTTCGTACGGCAGTTCAGGCCTGCTGTCAGCAACTATGTGATCGAGTTCCCCGCGGGTCTGAATGACAGAGAGGAAAAGCTGGAGGATGCGGCCAGGAGAGAGCTCCTTGAGGAAACAGGATACGAAGCCGGCGAATTGCTCTTTCTTGCCCGCGGCCCTCTTTCGAGCGGGGCGTCGGCCGAGGTCTTGACCGTATATTTCGCCAGGGGTCTCCGGTTCAGAGGTATAGAGGGGAGGGACGAGACTGAAGATATAGAGGTGCTGAAAATTCCGATTGACGAAATGTTCGGACAGTTGTCCCTTCTCGAGGCCGAGGGGAACTTCATCGATCTCAAGGTATTCGGGCTCATAGAACTGGCAAGGCGAAGAGGTGTATTAACGGAAAAAGGATAGAGACCAATTGGGCATTGTTACGGAAAATAAGCGACTGGAAGAATCGGACAAGAGGTTCATCTGGCATCCTTTCACCCAAATGAGGGAATGGCTCGATGAGCGGCCCGTGATGATCTCCGAAGGGAGAGACTGTTTTCTCAAGGACATTTATGGGAACTGGTATCTCGACGGTGTCTCTTCCCTATGGGTCAACATCCATGGCCACAGGAAGAAGGAGATAGACCACGCGATCACAGGGCAGCTCGAGAAAATCGGCCACAGCACTATGCTCGGGTTGTCCAATGTCCCCGCCATTGAACTTGCGGAAAGGCTTATCCGGCTTCTGAACCCGCCCTTAGCACCGTGTCCCTCGCCTCTCAAGAAGGTCTTTTATTCCGACAACGGCTCCACAGCCGTTGAGGTCGCCCTGAAGATGGCATTCCAGTATTGGATTCACAAGGGTTCAAAAGGCAAGAGCGCCTTTCTGTCTTTGAAGAACGCCTATCATGGTGATACTCTCGGTGCCGTGAGCGTAGGCGGTATCGACATTTTCCACAACACCTTCGGTCCCCTCCTCTTTAAGACGTATAAGGCGCCTTCGCCTTACTGCTACCGGTGTGAGCTGGGTGCTACCTATCCTGATTGCGGATTGGCCTGCTTACGCAGGATGGAGGAGGCACTGAGTGATCACTCCTCGGAGATCGCAGCAGTGATTCTGGAGCCCCTCGTTCAGGCGGCGGGGGGGATGATTGTCGCTCCCGCAGGGTATCTCAAGGGCGTGAGACAGCTCTGCGATACCTACGGCGTATTGATGATTGCTGATGAGGTGGCAACGGGGTTCGGAAGGACCGGCAGGATGTTCGCCTGCGAACATGAGGGTGTGATGCCTGACATCCTCTGTATATCAAAGGGCATTACCGGCGGCTATATGCCCTTGGCAGCAACGATCGCTACGGAGGAGGTGTACGGCGCATTTCTCGGAGAATTCGGAGAGGTGAAGACATTCTTTCACGGCCACTCTTATACAGGCAATCCCCTCGGGTGCGCGGCTGCACTTGCCTGTCTCGAAATCTTCGAGAGGGAGAAGACCATTGAAAGACTCGGTCCTAAAATGAGGATGCTGGAGGTTTATTTAAAGGATTTGTCGGAGCTTACTCACGTGGGCGACGTGCGGAACAGAGGGATGATGGCAGGCATCGAGCTCGTAAGGGATAAATCAACGAAAGAGCCATATCTCTGGGAAGAGAAGATGGGGTGGCGGGTCGCCGACTATGCAAAGGCGCACGGTGTTTTTATACGGCCGCTGGGGAATGTCGTTGTGATCATGCCTCCTCTCTCTATAAGTCTTGAGAATCTCGAGCGTCTCTTGATGGTCGTCAGGGAAGGGATAGAGAGCGCTACCGGTTGAGGAGCAGGAGAGAGATACCCCATCATCCGAGAAAATAGACCCTGACGAACAAGGCGGTAAAGACGATGAGGGTTGAGGCCCACGTCATTGTCGTGATATCTCTCAAGAGCGGCATCTTTTTCAGCAGAGAACTTCCGTAGATTACGAGAGGGAAATAGACCATCGAAAACCTCGTCATGCTGATAAACGTGCCGGTCGAAAGAGGGACAAGAACAACGAGGAGCCCCCACAGCGAGTAAAGCCGATACTCTTTCGAGAAGAGAAAGATAATGCTCGTCCCGAGAACCGCACCCGTCGGTATGATATTCATGATATTAAAAGGATCAAGATTCATTTCGGAGAGTAATGCGGAGAAACTGCCGATGGGGTGTCTGTGGAATGCCTCTTGTCCCCTGATGAAGGCATCCCAATGTCCGAACGAGAGTTGCTGATAAGCCAGAAAAAGGAGAAATCCCGAGGCAGAAAACAGAACCCAAAATATCGGCTTGAGAACTTCCTGCCCCCTTGTCCCCGATGCATCCTTGTGAAACCGAAGGAATCCGGAAGAGAAATATGATAAGCCCATTGCTGCCACCACAAACAGTCCGGCTAGTCTCGTGAGTCCGGTAAGGAAGAGCGCGCATACCGCGGCGGTCATCTTCCCTTCCCGGAATAGGTAGAAGGATGATAGGCAGAGGAACAGGAACAATGATTCATTGTAAATCGAGGAGAAGAAGACACCGAAGGGAAAGAAGGCCATGAGAACGGTGGCCAGGTCAGGATCCGAATCGTGGTGGTATTTCTTGCTGTACCGATGGAGGAGAAAAAGGGCCATGAGAAAGAAGGCGTTCGAAAGAGCTATTCCTATGATGACGGGAGAGGCATTCCAAATATAACCGATGATTTTGATGAGGAAAGGGTAAACCGGGAAAAAGTCGATGTTGTGCTTATTACCGTCAGGAAGATAGTGGTAACCGTTCACAACAATATCGATGAAGAATTCTGCATCCCATCTCGCCAGTGATTCCCACCAGGCGCTTTCGAGAAACTTGTCGCGGAAAGCGGGAGCAAAAAAGAAGAATTTTCTCCCGAGGAAGATGCCAAAGGCAACAAATAACCGTGACGCGACAAAAACCGTCAGTACGAAGAAGATATCTCGGAGGGTCTTTTTCACGGAAATAGTCTCCTATGAATCACCACGGGATTCGAACCCGTGTTTTAGCCTTGAGAGGATTATAGCACACGATTTTGTAACTGGGACTTCTACCTACATTTTCATAGAAAGTTGAATGATTTTGGCAACTTCTACGTTTCTATCCCTTCCTATTTCTTCTATCCTATTAGCTGCATTAAGTTAGTTTTGGTTACATTTTGGTTACATTTTTTGCCACTATAATTACCAATAAAAGGATTATGGCCACGTTTAATGTCTGAAGATAACGTCATCATAAATAGCGCTGACCTCTACGAGCAGGTATGGTCAACGCCGATGATCCACCTCGCAGCGAAATACGGACTCTCAGATGTCGGCCTGCGAAAGATCTGCAAGAAACTCAATGTCCCTACCCCGCCAGCCGGCTACTGGGCTAAGCTGCAACATAAGAAGAAAGAGAAGAAGTTGCCTTTGCCGCCGCTCAACTACGGAGAACTGGAGACATATGAACTGAAACCCCGGCAGGAATGTGAATCGCAAGCGCTGAAGGGAAAAGATGCGGATAAACTCGACCCGAGGATTGTCGAGTCATTTGCTGCGGTTGAAAAAGCGGCTGAGCCGGTCATCGTTCCAGATCGTCTCGTTGCCCCTCAGCCTCTTGTGAAGATGACTCTGGATGCCCTTGAAAAAGAGAAGCCTGACAAATACGGCGTTCTAAGGGCTTGGCGCCAGAAATATCTCAATATCCGTGTAAGTCCTTCAAGCCTCATCCGTGTAAGTCCTTCAAGCCTCAAGAGAGCTTTGCGCATCATGGATGCGATCATAAAAGCCCTTGGGAAACGGTCCTACAAAGTTGGAACTGGAAAGGGGGAAGGTCCCGGAACACACCTCTTAATCCATGACTCCACGTTGAATCTTGAGCTTACCGAAAAGATCAACAGCGTCCCCCATGTTCCCACTCCTGCTGAAATTGAAAAGCAGAAGAAATATTCCTGGGAAAAACCGCCGCCCTATGATTTTAAACCCTCAGGCATGCTGACCCTTAAAATCGATGAATACAACGCTCAAGGGTATCGTAAATCGTGGTCGGACGGGAAGACCCAGCGCCTTGAGGATCTTCTCGACGATTTTATTATTGGTGCGATCAAGGTGGGGATTATCTCCAGAGAAGAGAGGCTCGCGCGTGAGAGACAACGGGCAGAAGAAAGCAGGCTCAGAGCCGAAAGAGAAGCTCAGCGTCTCGCTGCAGAGAAGTTCATCAAGGACCTTGAGGAGAACGCGCTGTCATGGAGCAAGAGTCAGCAGATTCTAGCCTTTATTGAAAACGTTGAAAAGGAAGATGCTGACCGCTCGCTTTCGCCCGAGGAGCAAAAGAAGTTGAGCGACTGGCTGGCCAAGGCAAAGCGATATGCAGAATGGCTTAACCCCGTTAAGAAAGGCTTTCCCTTTGAAGATTAAATGAGTGTCTCCTAAGCCCTCCATCCACTTCGCAGTCACGAGGGGTTTCCAATGTCGAGGGCAAGACCGCTCTTGCTTTCCCCTTATATATGTTCCGGCCTTTCTTGCTTCAAGTTTTATGACACCTTTGCATCCAGCCCATCGGCGATCTTCTTTAGCGTCGAAAGCTCAGGGAGCCCGCGGGTAAGCCTCGATCCTTGAAATCGTCGACTGGGGCATGCCGGCCTTTCTTGCCACCTGCTCCCGAGTCATCTTTTTCCGCTGCTGTTGTTCGATAATGCTCTTCGCTCATTCATATTCGGGAAGGAGCTTTACGTATTCCTTCCACACGTTCTTGTTTTTCAGCAGTTCTTCTACGTGTCCCTCGTAAGACGGTGAGCGTGCCTGTCTCCCTGAGGATGCGGCGGCAGCCATGGTTACGCGAAATTTCTCGAGATCATCATGGATCCGAAACATGGGGAGCATGATTCGATGCTTGAGTGGGCAGGAGGAGAGTTCAACCCTGAGCATTTCTATTGCTCGGAAGTCATCTTCGATGACCCGGCTGAGAGGCTCAAGAGCCTGGATGAAGATTTTTAGCCATAGCCCGAAGACTTTCTGGTTAGGGGCATAGTCATGCCATCATGTTGTTTGCTTCTTTCCTCGACATGGTGTATTATAAGTGTTACACCATGAAAGTGAGGAGCTTTATGCCGACAAAGAATCCGAGGATTAATGTAGTACTTGAAAAACCTCTTTATAAGAGCGTCGAGCGTATTGCAAGGAAAGACGGAGTGTCGCTATCCCTGAAGGTGCGCGATCTCGTGAAGGAAGCCCTTGAGATGGAGGAGGACATTGCCCTTGCATCCATTGCCGGGGAGAGGGAAAAGACCTTCACCAGAAGGAAGGCCCTTTCTCATGATGAGGCCTGGTAGTGCCCTTTGAACTGCACTACCATCCTGACGTGAGGGATGTTGATATCCCTGCTATCAATGCCAACATGAGGGCGCGTATTAAACGTGCAATAGAGACGCGACTAGCTGCCGCACCGCATCGGTATGGAGAACCTCTCAGAAAGACCCTCAAGGGGTATTGGAAATTGAGGGTGGGTGACTACCGTGTGGTTTTCAAGATTGCCGGAAACGAAGTATGGATTCTGGGGATCATGGACAGAAAAGAAGTCTACGAAAAGATAGGCAAGAGAAATTAGTCCTCCCGCCACTTTTATCCCGTGATCCGCAGGATTATACGGGACCGCAGCCATTCCGAACATTGCCATGCAACAGGGGACGGGCGAGGATTATCATAGCCCTCTCGCGCTCTCCCTCTTTTCATTCAGGTTGGATAGCCGCTGTAACCATGCGTAATTATATCAAAAAAATACAGGAGGTTTTAAAAACTCAGGAGCACACCGAAAAAGATTGGCGGTCCCAACGGGATTCGAACCCGTGTTTTAGCCTTGAGAGGGCCACGTCCTAGGCCTCTAGACGATGGGACCGGATGGCTGGGGAGAGAGGATTCGAACCCCTATAAGCAGATCCAGAGTCTGCCGTCCTGCCATTGGACGACTCCCCAAAAATCAATGATTTTAGCCACTTAGAACGACTACCACTATATCATAAACCATCAAAAACCGTCAATAAAAGCCGTTCAAACAGGGCACCCCGCGCAGTGTATATCATTGAAGGGCTCAGCAGCCGCGAGGCCGTGCGCAGGCATGTTCCGTGCGGCAAGTTCCCAACCTGCTCCGGCTTCGCCCTGAATGAGTATGACCCTATAAAAGGGATTGGATGCGAGGAGGTTTATCGTTGCACATGAGCCGCGGCTTGCCCTGGAGCGTAGCGGAAGGGTAGGCCGTCGGACTCGATGTGGGTGTTAGGCA